>JAODMV010000104.1 GCA_025464875.1 Arthrobacter sp.
CCCGGCCGAGGCGGCCGGGTACCGCTAAATTCGGGCGCCGGCGCAGGCGCCCCGTCGGTCCGACTTCTAGCCGCTTATACCTTTAGGCTTCCAGAGGGACTTCCAGAATTTCACGGACACCGGCACCGACGCCGGCCTCCGAGAGCCCGCGCCTGACAAAGATGGGGATGACATGCTCGTTGCCGAAGACGCAAGGACGGCGAGAACCACCCGGTTCGGTTACGCATTTATAGGGATCCTGCTTATTGCGGTGAACCTGCGTGTTGCCTTCGTCAGCGTCGGACCGCTGCTGATCGCGATCAGCACCGACCTCGGGTGGTCCAGCAGCGCCGCGGGACTGCTGACAGGCCTGCCCCTGATCGCATTTGCTGTCTTCTCCCCCGCGGCCCCCGGGTTTGCCCGTCGGCTGGGCCTCAACCGGGCCCTTTGGGGGTCACTGCTGCTTCTGGCAGCCGGCATTCTTGCCCGCTCGGTTCCGGTGGACGGGGCGATATGGGGAGGCACCGCACTTCTGGGGGTGGGCGTCGCATTCCTGAATGTCCTGTTGCCTGCACTGGTCAAACGCGATTGCCCGGACCGCATCAGCCAGGTCACCGGCCTCTACACCGCAGTCCAGGGCGCTGTCGCAGCGATGGGTGCGGCCGTCGTCGTGCCCGTTGCGCATGCCACTGCTTCAGGCTGGAGACTCTCCTTAGGCGTATGGGCGGGGTTGGCACTGATCGCGATGGCCGTACTGGCACCGTGGGTCCGCCGCGAAAGTACTGCATCGGCGTCTGCCGAAGATCCAGCGGGCCGATACCGTTCACCGTGGAAGTCCGCGTTAGGCTGGCAGGTCACTGTGTTTATGGGATTGCAGTCCATGGGGTTCTTCGTCCTCATGACCTGGTTGCCGAGCATAGAAAACGACCAGGGCGTGCCCCAAGCGGTGTCCGGGATACACACCTCCGTGTTCCTGTTCGTCGGAGTACTAGCCAGCCTGGGCGCCGGTGCGCTCCTGCACCGCTGCGCAGACCAGCGGCTGATGGCTCTGACCGCCAGCCTCTTGGCCGTCAGCGCCTATCTGGGGCTCGCCGTGGCACCGCAACTCTCGCTTCTCTGGAGTCTCATAGGCGCCCTGGGCGGCGGCACCACTCTCGTCATCGCCCTGTCTCTGTTCAGTCTTCGCACAGACCACCACGATCAGGCAGCCGCCCTTTCCGGGATGGCACAATCCGTAGGCTACGCCGTCGCTGCAGCCGGACCCGTGGCCTTTGGTGCCCTCCACGACTGGACTGAAGGATGGACCGCGCCCCTGCTGGCGACGGCAGTGCTCATGCTCGTCCAGTGCGTCATGGCGGTCCTGGCCGGACGGAGCCGCGTCATCGGCTGACCCGGCCGCAGAAAGACCGTGGGCACGGCAGCCGTCACGGCGCACCTGCATCTCAGGCCGGCGCCCGGCGAAAAGGACTATTCTGGATCATGACGACGTGGGAGCCCACGCAGGACGGCGTCCTGGTGCTTCCGTCCGGCCGGCGTATTCGCGGCCGCGCTCTCAGCCAGCCGCTTCCGGGGGGACCGCATCCCGAATTCGGCCTGTACCTCTTTGGAAAGCCGCCACTTCCAGTGGAATGGGAATCAAGATGGGTCCGCTGGCCGGACCTCCGGCTGCCTGCCGACGAAGCCGATGCCTTGGACGCTTTGACCGAGGCGTGGCGCCGCGCCGAAACCGAGCGGGTTGAGATCGCCTGCTGGCGCGGCCGCGGCCGAACCGGCACGGCGCTGGCCTGCATCGCCGTCCTGGACGGAGTCCCGCTCGAGCAGGCCGTGTCATTCGTGCGACGGGAGTACCGCCGCCGAACGGTGGAAACGCCGGGGCAACGGCGGTACGTCGCCCGCTTTCAACACCCGAAGTGACAGCAAGGGCCCTCGGCTGGCAAACGGCCGTGAGCGGGGCCTCTCCCTGATTCCGCCGAACTCGCGATCGACATAATCACGACTAGCGGTTCGAGGGCGCCGTAGCGTCGCCGCGGAAGCCGGCTCTGGCGTCGCTTGGCATACCTCCGTCTATGGAGCTGCCGGGGATCCTCAGATGCCATATCCTCAAGGTCAGGTGGGTGTCGAGTTGGCGTGTAGTGTCCAGCCAGTCCTCTCCGAGCAGTCCGGCGATTCGTTCGAGGCGTTGTTTGACCGTGTTGCGGTGGATATAGAGTTTCTCCGCCGTGCGCGCCAGATTGTGGTTGGTTTCCAGAAACGCCCAGGCTGTCCGGGTTAGATCTGTCTTGTGTTGACTGTCGTGGTCGATGAGTGGCTGGACCTGCGAGTAGAGGCTCTCCTGGGTTCCGCTGGATCTGACGGCAGCGAGCAGCAGTCCCAGATGCCCCAGCTGGTCCCCGTCGAGGAGTTCGCCGCGGCGTTCGAGAACTATCAGGCTAGACAAGGCGAGTTCTGCCTGACTGTGAGCTTTTTTTACGCCTGTGAGTCCCTCGCTTGTGCTGGCGTGACCGGCGGTGGCGGGGATCCTGGCTTCCTTCAGTTTCTTCATTACCGCGCTGATGGTGTTTTTGCCTCCCGATGCCAGGACGCACGTGTACGATCCTCGCCGGGCGATGATTGCTGTTACCGGCCCCAGTCCTTCGCGGATGGTTTTTTCGACGCGGGCATAGTCTGCGCCCTCCGAGTCGAAGACCGCCACTGTCATCTCCTCGTTCGCGCGCAGCCCGGACCGTGTCGCTCTTTGCTGGATGAGGTCCAGCGGGACCTCGCGTTCGGAGAGAAGATCGTCTAGGACTTCGAACTGAAGCCGCTGCGCCGAATCGTGCGTTGCCTGATCAAAGAGCCGTAAGACCGTCAGAAAGACAGCCAGCCTCTCGGTGATCGTCTTTTGCCCGGTGTTCAGAGGTCCGCGCGCTACGAGTGTGGCTAGATGTCTCGGGCCGGCCTGGGCCGCGACAACGACAAACTCCTCGTCGTTCGCGCCAAAGGCGTGCGGGCGTCCGGTTGCCACGGCCTGGGCCACGTTCGATGCAAGGGATGGTTCCACGTCCGGCCCCGCCAACAGGGAACCGAGTCGGCCAGTGTCCGGGGGCGGGGATACCCGAGGCACTTCTTTGAGGATGCCGTTCGCGGCATCCAATACCACTATGTCCGTGCCGAGGATTTGCTGGGAAAGGTCGATGAAACCTTCCAGTCCGCTTCCGCGGACAATCACCTCAATGAACCGTTCGTCGAGGTCGATCCGGGTCTGAAGCCCGCCCATCTCTTTGATCCGGGTGCGGTTCTCGTTTCCGAGGCGCTGCAGAGCGGAAGTGGCCTCCGTGAAGCGTTGAGCATTGTCGATGGCGACAGCGGCGTGTTTGCCGATCGCATCCACCAGGTCAACGAGTTCTGGCGGGTAGGTCCGCAACGTCCTGTCGGCGATAAGAAGGGCCCCGATGACTTTGCCGTAAAGGTACAGCGGCACTCCGAGGATCGCTCGCACTCCTTCTTTGCCGACGGCACTGTCGATATCCGGCAGGTGGGAGAAGGCGCCGTCACTGAGGTAGTCCCCGGTCTGGAAGGGTGACAGCCCCGCCGCAGCTTTGCCGAGGACTCCGGTTCCGATGGGCATCCTGATGGTTCTGTAATCCTCGGTGGCGACCCCGTCGGACTTTCTGATGTAAGTCTCGTTTCGGTCATAGTCGTTGAGGCTGATGTACGCCATGTCACTTCCGGCGAGGATGCGGGTGCGCTTGACGATAGCCAACAAGACGGCCTCTACATCCCTGATGCCCGTCAGGTCCGTCGCGGTCTCGTGCAACGCCCGGAGCAGGTCTTCCCGTTGGCGCCGTTCGCGCAGCCTGGCGTTGATGCTGCGTGCAGCGCGGGCGGCGCGGTCGGTGATTTCATGCCTGTCCAGCGCCTCTTCCAAAGCCTTGGCCAGATCTTCATCGGAGATACCGGCCTCAATGCGTTCCAGCCATAACGCTGTGGACTCCACGTTTGCCTTCCTTCTAGTCTCACCCAAGATACAGCAGGAATGTTCAAAGTAGCCTGTCTAATGCTGTTTTTGTATGCATTGAGGACATAGGCAGGGGCGTGATCCATCGCATAACCTCAAGAACGGAACTTTCCTACCGAAAGGATCGTCATGGGTGACGATATGAAACTTCACGTACTCTCCAGCGGTGTCATGGAGTGCGATCACACGTGGCTCCTGCTCAAGGGCGGGACAACGATCATGGATCGCAACCATAAGAACGCACCGCCGGCCTGGGGTGACTGTCCTACGCACGCCGTCCTCATTGAGCACCCGGAAGGCCGGGTCCTCTGGGACACTGGCGTGCCCCGCGACTGGGAGACACGTTGGGCGCCGACGGGGTTCCAGGACTTCTTCCCGGTTAAAGAGGACCCTGCGGGCCCGGGCTACCTGGATTCGGCGCTGGCGGAGCTGGAACTCGAACCGAGTGACATTGACATTCTGGTCCTGTCCCACCTGCATTTCGACCACGCCGCGAACGCGAAAATGTTCGACAACGGCAAGACTCGCATCATCACCAGCAGAGATGAAATCGAAGGGGTGAAAGGTATCAGCGGCGCCTTTCAGGGCGCCCACCTGGTGTCGGACTTCGACGGGCTGAACCTGGAACCGGTCTCCGGGGACGCGGAAATCCTTCCGGGCGTGAGCGTGATTGCCACCCCGGGCCACACCTGGGGCACCATGTCACTGCAGGTCGATCTGCCCAACGACGGAACCAAGATTTTCACCTCCGACGCGGTCTACCTGGGCGCCAGTTGGGGCCCGCCCGCTGTAGGAGCCGCGATTGTCTGGGACAACCTGAGGTGGCTTGAATCCGTGGAAAAGCTCCGAGGCATTGCCGAGCGCACGAATGCAGAGGTCATCTTCGGCCATGATCCCGAGCAGCGCAAAACGCTGAAATTCGCTCCCGACGGCTACTATTCCTGAGCGGCCTCAGATGATCTTTTACGACGTTAAATGTTCCGGTGGCCACCGTTTCGAAGCGACCCTGAAGTCCATGTTCGATGACACTCCGCCCTGCCCTCAATGCGGCGCCGCGACCGGAAGAGTTCCGGCCGCCGTCGGGTTGTCCGGTTCTGCCGACCCGGGGCCCTCCCGGGAACAGATGCCCAACACCTGGCATGGGATTCGTCGGGGAGACCCGGAAACGGTACGCGGATGGCACGGGTTGATCTCCAAGCGGGAAAAGCTCGAAGAGAAATACCCCGAACTCGCTGGAGACCGCAGGCCTGTCCTCGCCCACGAAGGGGTGTTTGCTAACGCCCCCCTCCGCGCGGGGGATCCATTGGCAGGCAAGGTCGCTGAAGCAACATTCGCCCCTGCCGTGCCCCCGCGCGTCGAACGCGATCAGACTAAACCGCAACTCCGAAAAGAAGTAGATAAATGAAGATCACCGGTGCAATTCTTGAAGAAATCGGGCGCCCCCGGCCCTTCGCCGATTCTAGGCCAATCACCATTTCGGAGCTGGAGCTGGGCGAACCCGGGCCGAGTGAAATCCTGGTCCGGCTCGAGGCGGCCGGCATCTGCCACTCGGATCTGAGCGTAGTCGACGGTAACCGGGTTCGGCCTGTGCCGTTGCTGCTCGGACATGAAGCGGCCGGACGCGTCGTCGAAGTCGGCTCAGAGGTCAAAAGTCTTCGGCCGGGACAGCGCGTGGTCATGTCCTTTCTGCCGCGCTGCGAGGAATGCGCCAACTGCGCCGAGGACGGAAGGCTGCCCTGCACCACGGGATCCAAGACCAACGCTGAAGGCACCCTGCTACACGGGTCGATGCACCTGAGCCGGGAAGGCGAAAAAGTCTTCCACCACCTCGGCGTTTCCGGCTTCGCCACCCATGCCATCGTCGACAGCGCCTCCGCCGTCGCGGTCGGGGACGATGTTCCGCCGGACATTGCCGCCGTTCTCGGATGCGCTGTACTAACCGGCGGTGGCGCGGTGCTGAACGCTGCACGGCCTAAACCCGAAGACAGCATCATGATCGTCGGCCTCGGTGGCGTCGGCATGGCTGCATTGATCACGGCGATCTCCCAGAGCGTCTCGCGTGTCGTTGCTGTCGACACCCTTGAGGAGAAGCTCGAGCACGCCAAGCGTCTTGGAGCCCACGAGAGCTACACGCCTCAACAGGTGCTCGAACAAGGAATCAAAGCCAAATACGTCATCGAATGCGCAGGAAACCCCAAGGCCTTCGAGACCGCATTTGCCGCCACGGCCGTGGGCGGCACGACCATCACGGCCGGCCTGCCCTCGCCCGATGCCCGCGCACAGGTCCCTCCCATGACCATCACCGCCGAAGCCCGGACGATCATTGGCAGTTACCTCGGATCCGCCGTACCCGCACGCGACATTCCGAAATACGCCCAACTCTGGCGGGAGGGAAAGCTCCCCGTCGAGGAATTGATCACCAGCCACATCAACCTGGCCGACATCAATCAGGCAATGGATCAGCTGGCCGATGGAAAAGCGGTCCGTCAGGTCATCATGTTCGGTTCCGGCGCCGATCACTGAAATCGTCACCTGAAACGCCCTGCGGCAAGGAAGAACACCGCCGGCGCCCTTGTCGTTCACCTAAGGATTAAGGATCCATAAAAGTGATATTCGAGCTACGGACGTACACGGCCGCGCCCGGCAGAATGGACGACCTGCTGCAGCGCTTCCGCGACCATACGATCAAGCTCTTCCCGGATCACGGCATCCACAACGTGGGCTACTGGCTTTCGAGGGAGGACCGGAACGTCCTTGTTTACCTCGTTCGCCATGAGGGTGAGCCGGACGATAACTGGAAACGGTTCAAAGCGGACCCCCGGTGGGTGGCAGCCCGCGCGGCTTCCGTTGCGGATGGCGAGCTGACCGTCAACATTGAATCCGCCTATCTGACGGCCACTGATTTCTCGCCGCTGGGCCCCTGACTGCGGGACCGCGACAGACGCGTTCCGGACCATACATTCTGCTATAAAAAACTTGTGTTGGAGACAAAATGACAACTACGACTACCGTGCAGCGAGAGTCTGAGCTGCTCGCCTCTGTTCCGACCGGTCTGTTGATCGGCGGCGAATGGCGTCCGGCCGGGTCCGGGAAGACGTTCGACGTGGAGGACCCGGCGACGGGCAAGGTGCTGCTGAGCATTGCGGACGCTTCCGCCGAGGACGGCGCCGCGGCGCTCGATGCCGCCGTGGCCGCGCAGGACTCCTGGGCCAAGGTGCCGCCGCGCGAACGCGGGGAGATCCTGCGCCGGGCGTTCGAACTGGTGACCGCCCGCGCCGA
>JAODMV010000299.1 GCA_025464875.1 Arthrobacter sp.
AGCACCAAGGGCGGCACCGTCAGCAGGGGCGGATTCGGCGGCAGCTCCAAGGGCGGAAGCACGGGAGGCTAGCCATGCAACGACATGCATCCGTGCCGCGGCCGGACTGGAAACAGCGGATCGAAGAGCAGGGCCTGGTCTTTTCCACCACCACGATGCCCGACGGCAGGAACGTCGAGTACTGGCACGAGAGCGCCTACTACGAATTCAGCATGGACGAGGTGGAGACCCTCGAGCAGGCCGCCGAGGACATGCACCTGATGTGCCTGGAAGCGGCAAAATTCCTCGCCACCGGCGCCATGGGAACGATCGGCATCGGGCCGCAGGCCCTGGAGCTGGCGGCGGAATCGCTACAGGCCGCCGACGCCGACATCTATGGCCGCTTCGACTTCGTCTACGACGGCCGGGGCGGCCCTGCCAAAATGCTGGAGTACAACGCAGACACCCCCACCGGGCTGATCGAGGCCGCCGTGGCCCAGTGGTTCTGGCTGCAGGACGTCTTCCCGGAAAAGGACCAGTGGAACGGCATCCACGAGGCCCTGATCCGCCGGTGGAAGCAGCTGCAGTACCGCACCGGCATGAGCACCCTGCACATCGCCCACTCCGAGGCGGAAGAATCCGGCGAGGACTGGATGACGGCGGCCTACATGCGCGATGTCGCCGGGCAGGCCGGCTGGACCACCATCGGGATCAACATGTCCGATATCGGCTGGGATCCAAATCTGAACCGCTTCGTGGACTTGGACAATTTTCTGATCAGCACCCTGTTCAAGCTTTATCCGTGGGAACTGATGATGAAGGAGCCGTTCGGGCACCGGCTGCTCCAGCGCGCCCACAATCCGCGCTGGGTGGAGCCGGCGTGGAAGATGCTCCTGTCCAACAAGGCCCTGCTCGCCGCACTCTGGCACCTCTATCCGGACCACCCGAACCTGCTGCCGGCCTACCTCGACGGGCCCGGCCCCCTCAAGGAATGGGTGGCCAAGCCGCTGCACGGCCGCGAAGGGGACAACATCAGGATCCACGCCCAAGGAATCAGCCTGGAACAGCCGGGCGGCTACGGCCGCGAGGGCTGGTGCTACCAGCAGTTCCATGCCCTGCCCGATTTCGACGGCAACCGCCCCGTGCTGGGCCTGTGGGTGGTGGGCGGCGAGTCCGTGGGCTGCGGCATCCGGGAATCCGACGGCCCCATCACCGACTACTTCTGCCGCTTCGTACCGAACACCATTGATGCCCCGGCACCTCCCCCGCCGCCGACCCCGGGCAACGCCCATTCCAACATGGCCCGCTCCGGCACGTACCAGTCCAACACGAACAAGGCAGGTATTGCGTTATGAGCACCCCGACGACGACGGACGGCGGCCCCGGAGGGCCGGCCGCGGTTCCCGCCAAGGGGCTGCGCGCCGGAATCCTGGACCTCGGCGATTCCGTCATGCTGGGGCTGGCCTCCACGGCGCCGGTCTATTCGCTGGCGGCGACCCTGGGCCTGATCGTGGCCGTGAACGGCACCTACACCCCGCTGATCCTGCTGCTGGGCTTCGTTCCCGTGCTCTTCATCGCCTATGCCTTCCGCGAGCTCAACAGCGCCATGCCGGACTGCGGCACCACCTTCACCTGGGCGCGGCGGGCCTTCGGGCCCTGGGCCGGGTGGATGGGCGGCTGGGGCGTGGCGCTGGCCGGCGTCGTGGTCCTGGCCAACCTCGCCCAGGTCGCCGGACAGTACCTGTGGCTGCTGATCGGCGACGGCTCGCTGGCCGGGAACAGCCTCCTGGTCACTGCCACCGGCGTGCTCTTCATCGCCTTCATGACCCTGGTGAACTACCGCGGCATCCGGCTCGGTGAACAGGTCCAACGGATCCTGACGTATGTGCAGTACCTTGCGCTGGGCATCTTTGCGCTGGCCATTGTTGTCCAGATTGCCGGCGGAGCACCGGACGGAGCCATCATCGGCCAGGCGTTCGAACTGGAGTGGTTCAACCCGGTCGCGGCCTTCGCCGATCCGGGCGCCGTGGTCCACGGCGTGCTGCTGGCCCTCTTCATCTACTGGGGCTGGGACACCTGCCTGGCCCTGAATGAGGAAACGGAAGACCCCGCGAAAACGCCCGGCCGCGGCGCGGTGATCTCCGCGTTCGTGCTGGTGGCCATCTATGTATCCGTGGCCCTGCTGGTGATGATGTACGCCACCGTGGGCGCCGAAGGCATCGGGCTGGGCAATGAAGCCAACCAGAGCGACGTCTTCCTGGCCATGAAGGACATGGTGCTGGGCCCGTGGGGCTGGCTGATCGTCGTCGCCGTGCTGGCCTCGGTGCTGTCCTCGACGCAGACCACCATCCTCCCCACCGCGCGCGGCACGCTGTCCATGGGCGTGCACGGAGCGCTGCCGGCGAAGTTCGGTGAGGTCCATCCCCGCAACCAGACGCCCGGATTCTCCACCCAGGTCATGGGCGCCGCGGCCATCGCCTACTACGTGCTGATGAGCATCCTGAGTGAGAACCTGCTGTCCGATTCCATCAGCTCCATCTCCTTGTTCATCGCCTTCTACTACGCCCTGACCGGATTCGCCTGCGTCTGGTACTTCCGCGGCACGCTGCGCGGTTCGGCCCGCAACCTCTGGTTCCGCGGCATCCTGCCGCTGCTGGGCGCGCTCCTGCTCACCGCCGCGTTCTTCATCTCGGCCGTGCAGATGTGGGACCCGGGCTATGGCGATACCCGGATCTTCGGCGTCGGCGGGGCGTTCGTCAGCGGCGTGGTGCTGCTGGCCCTGGGGGTGCTGCTGGCCGTCGTGTGCCGGTTCACGCCGTCCACCCGGGACTACTTCCGCACCCGACATCCCGCCGTCACCAGACCGTAGGATGCTCAAGTGAGCAGCGCTTCCGAAACAACAGATGCATCCGACGTCCTGGCGCTCGATGCCCTGCTGAGCCCCGAGGAGCTCGCGGTGCGGGAGAGGGTCCGCGATTTCACCGACCAGCGGATCCGCCCGGGCATCGCGGGCTGGTACGAGGACGGCGTCTTCCCGCTCGAACTGGCCCAGGAACTGGGCGAACTGGGCGTGCTCGGCATGCAACTGCACGGCTACGGCTGCCCGGGCCGCTCCGCCGTCGAATACGGACTGGCCGCGCTGGAGCTGGAGGCGGGCGACTCGGGCATCCGGACCTTTGTCTCGGTGCAGGGCTCCCTCGCCATGACCGCCATCCACAAATGGGGCTCCGAGGACCAGAAGCAGGAGTGGCTCCCCCGGATGGCGGCCGGCGAGCTGATCGGCAGCTTTGCGCTGACCGAGCCGAGCGCCGGTTCGGACCCGGCCGCCATGAGGACCGTGGCACGCCGGGACGGCACCGGCGAGGATGCCGGCTGGGTGCTGGATGGCACCAAACGCTGGATCGGGCTCGCCTCGGTGGCGGACGTGCTGGTGGTGTGGGCCGGGACCGACGACGGCGTCCGGGGCTTCCTGGTTCCCGCCGCAACCCCCGGCGTCACCGCGACGCCGATCGGGCGGAAGCTGTCGATGCGCGCCTCGATCCAGTGCGATGTGGCGTTCGACGGCGTGCGGCTGGGCCCGGAGGCGCTGCTGCCGGCTGCCCGCGGGCTGCGCGGCCCGTTCGCCTGCCTGAACGAGGCGCGGTACGGGATCGTGTGGGGCGCGATGGGCGCCGCCCGCGACTCCTACGAGGCCGCGCTGAGGTACTCGCAGGAGCGGGTGCAGTTCGGCAGGCCGCTCGCCGGATACCAGCTGACGCAGGAGAAACTGGTGAACATGCTGGTGGAGATCCAGAAGGGCACCCTGCTGGCCCTGCAGCTGGGGCGACTCAAGGATGCCGGGAAGCTGCGGCCGGAGCAGATCCCACTCGGCAAGCTCAACAACGTGCGGGAGGCGATCGCCGTCGCCCGGGAGGCCCGCACGATCCTGGGCGGCAACGGCATCACCCTGGACTACTCGCCGCTGCGGCACGCTGCCAACCTCGAATCGGTGCGCACCTACGAGGGCACCGACGAGGTCCACACCCTGATCCTCGGACAGCACATCACCGGGCTGTCCGCCTTCCGCTGACTGGCCCCTGAGGAGCCGCGGCCGGCTCTGGCACGGCGGACGGCACCGGCGCGGGCGGATCAGCAGCCGTGCCGCGGGTCAGGCCGGAACCGGCACCGCTTCGCGCCTGCCGGCGTCCTTGCGGATGGTCGCGCTGATGACGGCGGCGATGGTGCACAGCGCCGCCGCACCGAACCAGGCGTAGGTGTAGTGGCCGGTGGAGTCGCGGATGGCGCCTGCCGCCAGTGCCGCGGCCGCCGCGCCGAGCTGGTGGGCCGCGAACACCCAGCCGAACACCACGCTGCCATCGGCGCCGAACACCTGGCGGCAGATGGCGGCGGTCGGCGGCACGGTGGCCACCCAGTCCAGGCCGTAGATGACCACGAAAACGATCATGCTGGGCTGGACGGTGGCGCTGAGCAGCAGCGGCAGCACCAGCAGGCTGATCCCGCGGAACTGGTAGTAGACGGCGAGCAGGATCCGCGGGTTGAAGCGGTCCGTGAGCCAGCCGGAGGCGATGGTCCCGACGATGTCGAAGATGCCGACGACGGCGAGCAGGCCGGCGGCGGCGGGGACGGCCATGCCGTGGTCGTGGGCGGAGGGGATGAAGTGCGTGCCGATCAGCCCGTTCGTCGTGGCGCCGCAGATCGCGAAACCGGCGGCCAGCGCCCAGAAGGTCCTGACTTTGCTGGCCCGTTTGAGGACCTGCAGGGCGCGGACCGCGGCGTTGCGGCGGGGTCCGTCGGCGGCCGGTGCCGGCTCGGTGTCCGCCTCGGTCGCCCCGTAGGCCAGGACTCCGGCGTCGGCCGGGGAGTTCTTCAGGAACTTCAGCACGAGCGGCACCACCGCCAGTGCCCCGGCGGCGATCAGCAGCGAGGCCTGCCGCCAGCCCGGATCCTGGGCCAGTGCTGCCATGGCGGGCAGGAAGACCAGCTGGCCCGCGGCGCTGCCTGCGGTGAGGATGCCGATCACCAGGCCGCGGCTCTTGGCGAACCAGGTGTTGGCGATGGTGGCGGCGAAGACCAGCGCCATGGAACCGGTCCCCAGCCCGATCAGCAGCCCCCAGGTCAGCAGGATCTGCCAGGACTGGTTCACCAGCACCGTCAGCGCGCTGCCGGCGCCAATCAGCACCAGGGCCACGGAGGTGACGGCCCGGATGCCGAAGCGCTCCATCAGGGCGGCCGCAAAGGGGGCGGTGAGGCCGAAGAGCACCAGATTGATGCTGATCGCGGCGGAGAGGACCGTGGTGGACCAGCCGAATTCGTTCTGCAGCGGCACCATCAGCACGCCGGGCGCGGCACGGAACCCTGCGGCGCCCACCAGGGCGAGGAAGGCGACGGCGGCCACGATCCATGCCGGATGGATCCGGCGTCGGCCCGGGGCGGGGATCCTGGTGGTTCGGGTGGTTCGGGTGGTTCTGGTGGTTCGGGTGGTTCGGGTGGTTCGGGTGGAGCTCATGCTGCGGTTCCGATCTGCTTGCCGGGGCAGGCCGTGGCCAGGGGCACCGGGTCGGCCGTCCGGGTCAGGCTGTGCCAACTGGTGTTCTCGGCCGTGAGCCGTTCGCCGCAGCCGGTGCAGCTGTCCGCGGAGGAGGTGCGCGCGCCGCAGCCGCGGTGGAGAACGAACATGTGGGCCTGCTCGGACGGTGCGGGCAGGTGCTTTTCGGACCAGAGCACGACGGCGTTCAGCACCGGCAGGGCGTCCTCGCCCTTGGCGGTAAGCACGTACTCCTGGCGGGAGCGGCCGCTGTCGCCGTACGGCTGGCGGGTGAGCAGGCCGGAGCCGACGAGCGCCGCGAGCCGTCCGGCCAGCACGGAGTCCGCCACGCCCAGGCGGTCCCTCATCGCCTCGAAGCGCCCGTTGCCGAAGAAGACCTCGCGGAGGACGAGCATGCTCCACGGGTCGCCGAGGATGTCCAGGCCGCGGGCCATGCTGCAGCTCCGCTGGGACCAGTCGGATCGAAGTGCCATGCGGGAAAACTAGCTGACTTTCTTCAAGAAAGCTAGACCCTGTGCCGAACGGACACTTCGCGCCCGGCTTTCCCCGGATCCGGGGCGCGAACTGCCCGCTCGGGCGACAGGCGGCGCTCGGGGAGGGACGGCAGCGGTCGCGCTACCGGATCTGGCGCAGCGCGGCGCGGGACGGCCGGTAGGCCAGCGCCCAGTAAACCATCATGGCCATCCCGCACACCACCCCGAGGCTTGCGACGATGAGCTGCCACTGGGTCTGTGGGTCCTTGCCCCACTCCTGCGCCCCGGCCATGACGGCGAGGTACTTGGGCGTCAGGTAGAAGGCCAGGGCCGAGAAAGCCACGATGATCCAGCCGGCGAGGCGCATCTTCCCGTCCCGGGACGGCACCCGGTGCATCGCGAACGCCATGCAGGGCAGCGCCACGGACATCCACACCCAGTGGTGGGACCAGGACACGGGGCTGATCAGCAGCATCAGCACTGCGGTGGCGGACACGGCGACGAAGTTCTCATCGGCCTCCACCGCCCATTTGATCACCAGCGCCGCCACGGCAGCCAGGGCCAGCGATAGCGCCAGCCACACCATGCTGGTCAGGCCCGAGTCCGGCATGCCCAGATGCAGCAGCAAGCCCTTCACGGAGAGGTTGTCGACGTAGCCCGGCCCGCCGATCCGTCCGGTATCCGGCAGGATCTTGGTCCAGAACGTCACCGAGGCCGCGGGCAGCAGGGCCCAGGCCGCGGCGATGGAGCCGAAGAAGCCGGCCGCCATCCAGCCGAGGGCCTTGAAGTCGCGGCGGACCAGGAAGTACAGCCCGAACGCGAGCGGGGTCAGCTTGATGCCGGCCGCGATCCCGATCAGCAGCCCCGCCGGCCAGCGGAGCTCCCCCGCCCGGGACTTCCCGTAGAGTGCAAAGTCGGCCAGGACCAGGCCCATCAGGATGATGTTGATCTGGCCGAAGTCAAAGGTGTCCCGCCAGGGCCCCAGCAGCAGGATCGCCGCCGTGCCGGCGAGGGCGACGGCCCGGAACCGCCAGTCCGCGAACGCGTCCCGCCACCGGCCCAGGCCGAAGTAGTGCCGTGCCAGCCAGGCTGAGACGACCGCGGCGCCCAGGAGCGCCGTCGTGATGAACACCAGGCTTCCCACGCTCTGCCCCAGCGAAGCGAGCACCGCGAACAGCAGCGCCGCGAACGGCGGATAGGTGAAGGGCAGCCCGTCCCGCGGCGCATACAGCTCATTGACGCCCGCCTCCCCGGTCTCCAGCACCCGGCTGCCGCCGTAGAAGTAGACCTCGAAGTCGTTCATGAGCGGGATGTACGCCGAATACAGCACC
>JAODMV010000121.1 GCA_025464875.1 Arthrobacter sp.
CGTGGTCTACAACCACACCGCGGAGGGCAACCACCTGGGCCCTACGCTGTCCTTCAAGGGCATCGACAACGCCGCTTACTACCGCTTGGTTGACGGCGACCTGAAGCACTACATGGACTACACCGGCACCGGAAACTCGCTCAACGTCCGGCACCCGCACTCCCTGCAACTGCTCATGGACTCCTTGCGGTACTGGGTGACGGAGATGCACGTGGACGGCTTCCGCTTCGACCTCGCCTCCACCCTCGCCCGTGAGTTCTACGATGTGGACAAGCTGTCCACCTTCTTCGAACTCATCCAGCAGGACCCGATCGTCTCCCAGGTCAAGCTGATCGCCGAGCCCTGGGACGTCGGCCCCGGCGGCTACCAGGTGGGCAACTTCCCGCCGCAGTGGACCGAATGGAACGGCAAGTACCGCGACACCGTCCGTGACTTCTGGCGCGGGGAGCCCGCCACGCTGGGCGAATTCGCCTCCCGGCTGACCGGCTCGGCCGACCTGTACGAGAGCTCCGCCCGGCGCCCCGTGGCCTCCATCAACTTCGTGACCGCCCACGACGGCTTCACCATGCGCGACCTCGTGTCCTACAACGAGAAGCACAACGAGGCCAACGGCGAAGGCAACAACGACGGCGAATCCCACAACCGGTCCTGGAACTCCGGCGCCGAGGGTGACACCGACGACGACAAGGTGCTGACCCTGCGTGCCCGCCAGCAGCGCAACTTCATTGCCACGCTGCTGCTCTCCCAAGGTGTGCCGATGCTCCTGCACGGCGACGAGCTGGGGCGCACCCAGCAGGGCAACAACAACACCTATTGCCAGGACTCCGAACTGAGCTGGGTCCACTGGGACCAGATGGACCAGCCCCTCGTGGAGTTCACGGCGTTCGTCAATAAGATCCGCCACGACCACCCCACGTTCCGGCGCAGCCGCTTCTTTGACGGCAGGCCGGTCCGCCGCGGCGAGGGCGAGAAACTTCCGGACATCGTCTGGCTGAACACCGACGGCAAGGAAATGCTCCCCGAGGACTGGGACAGCGGCTTCGGCCGGACCATCGGGGTCTTCTACAACGGCGACGGCATCCAGGAACAGGATTCCCGCGGACGCCGGATTACCGACGACAGCTTCCTTCTGACCTTCAACGCCCACGACGACAACGTGGACTTCCGGCTCCCGGCCGAGGAGTACTCGCCGTTCTGGGACGTGCTGGTGGACACCGGCGACCAGGCCGCCACCGAGGCGCCGCTGAAGGCCGGCTCGGTGCTGCAGCTGGCGGCAAAGTCCTTGGTGGTTCTCCGCGCCCACTCGGGTCCCGAAGTTGAAGTGGACTACTCCGCGGCGGCGTCCCTGGCCGCCATGGCCGAGGTCTCGGAGGACGAGGCTGCGGCAGGGGCCGCTCCCGCAGGAAGCGCGCAAGAGGCCGCGCCGGCAAAGACCGGCGCCGCTGAGGCCGCGCCGGCAACGACCGGCGCCGCTGAGCCAGGACCGGCCGGGGAATCGGCAGCGAAAGCCGCCCCGGCTAAGAAGTCGAAGGAATCCGGCAAGGGACGGGCCTCATGAGGACGCCCGTCTCCACCTACCGGCTCCAGATCCGGCCAAGCTTCACCCTGCAGGACGCCGCCGAGATCGTGCCGTACCTGAAGTCGCTGGGCGTGGACTGGATCTACCTCTCGCCGATCCTCACGGCCGAGAAGGGCTCGGACCACGGCTACGACGTCACCGATCCCTCCGCCGTCGATCCGGACCGCGGAGGAGCGGAGGGGCTTCTGGCGGTGTCCAGCGCCGCACGGGAAGCCGGCATGGGAGTGCTGGTCGACATCGTGCCCAATCACGTTGGCGTGGCGACCCCGGCCCAGAACCCATGGTGGTGGTCGCTTCTCAAGGAGGGGCAGCAGTCCCGCTACGCGCCGGCGTTCGACGTCGACTGGGACTTTGGCGGCGGCCGCATCCGAATCCCGGTGCTGGGCGAGGACGCTGACCTGGCCGCCCTGGAAGCCCGGGACGGGGAGCTGCGGTACTACGAGCACCGCTTCCCGCTCGCCGAAGGCAGCTATAGCGAGGGCGATGACCCCCGCGAGGTCCACGACCGGCAGCACTATGAGCTGGTCGGCTGGCGTCGGGCGGACAACGAACTCAACTACCGCCGGTTCTTTGCGGTCAACAGCCTGGCCGGCATCCGCGTCGAGATCCCGGAGGTCTTCGACGAGGCCCACGCCGAGGTGGTCCGCTGGTTCCGCGAGGGGCTGGTGGACGGGCTGCGGATCGACCACCCGGACGGGCTCGCCGATCCGGAAGGCTACCTGCGCCGGCTGCGTGAAGTCACCGGCGGCAGCTACCTGCTGATCGAGAAGATCCTCGAGCCCGGGGAAACTCTGCCGCCCAGCTTCGAGTGCGAGGGCACCACCGGCTATGACGCCCTGGCGGACGTGGACCGGGTCTTCGTTGACGCGGCCGGCCAGGGCGCGCTGGATGCGCTGGACGCCGAGTTGCGCGGCGGCCAGGCCGCGGACTACGAGGACATGATCCGCGGCACCAAGCGCAGGATCACGGATGGAATCCTGCACTCCGAGATGCTCCGGCTGGCCCGCCTGGTGCCGGCCGGAGCCGGCCTGACGGTGGAGGCTGCCGCCGACGCGCTGTCCGAGATCATCGCGGCGTTCCCGGTCTACCGCAGCTACCTGCCGGCGGGCGCCGACGTCCTGAAAGAAGCCTGCGAACTTGCCGTCAGGCGGCGCCCGGAACTGGACCGCGCCGTCGGTGTGCTCCTGCCGTTGCTGCTCGAGGCGGACGCGGAGCTGGGCCGCCGCTTCCAGCAGACCTCCGGCATGGTCATGGCCAAGGGCGTGGAAGACACCGCGTTCTTCCGCTACAACCGGCTGGGCACCCTGACCGAGGTCGGCGCGGATCCCACGGAGTTCGCCCTGGCCCCGGAGGAGTTCCATGCCCGGATGGCGCGCCGCCAGGCCGAGCTGCCGCTGTCGATGACAACGCTCAGCACGCACGACACGAAACGCAGCGAAGACACGCGCGCCCGGATCTCCGTGCTCGCGGAGCTGGCCCCCGAATGGAAAGCATCCCTGACCCGGCTGCAGGAACTCGCGCCGCTGCCGGACGGGCCGCTCGCCAACTTGCTGTGGCAGGCCATCGCCGGGGCGTGGCCCGCGGACCGGGACAGGCTGCAGTCCTACGCCCAGAAGGCCGCCCGCGAGGCCGGCAACTCGACCAGCTGGACGGACCCCGACCCGGACTTTGAGGAACAGCTCAAGGCCGCCGTCGACGCGGCCTTCGACAATGCCGAGGTGCGCGCCGAACTGGAGCAGCTGGTGGCGCTGCTGGAACCGTACGGTGCCGCCAACTCCCTCGGCGCCAAACTGGTGCAGCTGACGATGCCCGGCGTTCCGGACGTCTACCAGGGCACCGAGTTCTGGGACCGTTCGCTGACCGATCCGGACAACCGCAGGCCGTTCAGCTTCGATGCCCGGAAGCGGGCCCTGGCCGCGCTCGACGCGGGGGAGCGGCCGGCGTCCTTTCGGGACGACGCGGCGAAACTGCTCGTCACCTCCCGGGCGCTGCGCCTGCGCCGGGACCGCCCGGAGCTGTTCACCGGCTACACGCCGGTCGCGGCCACGGGAGCGGCCGCCGGGCACCTGCTCGCGTTTTCCCGCGGCAGCGAGGCCGACGGCGCGCTCACGCTCGTCACCCGCCTGCCGCGCGGGCTGGAGCAGAAGGGCGGCTGGCAGGACACCGCCGTCCGCCTTCCCGCCGCGATGACGGATGAACTGACGGGCGGCACCTTTGGGCCGGGCGCCGTGGGGGTGGGGGAGATCCTCCGCGGCTTCCCGGTCGCCCTGCTGGTGCCCGCCGAGCACTGACCTCAACTACCGATAGGGGAACGGAAGCTGTAATGACTTTGCCTGCACACGGAAACGAACGCTTTGATGTCTGGGCGCCCAAGGCGCGCACGGTCACGCTGCTCGCCGACGGCCAGCAGTATCCGATGACCCGCCTCGCCAGGGAGAGGCCAGGCAGCAAGGGGGACGGCTGGTGGAGCGCCGAAGGCGCCCCCGCCTCCGGGGAGGTGGACTACGGCTACCTCCTCGACGCGGACGCGACGCCGCTCCCGGACCCGCGGTCCCGGCGCCAGCCCGAGGGGGTGCACTCCCTCTCGCGGACCTTCGATGCCGGAAAGCACCAGTGGGCCGACGGGCAGTGGACGGGGCGGGAGCTCAAGGGCGCCGTCATCTACGAGCTGCACCTGGGCACGTTCACGCCCGAAGGCACCCTGGATGCGGCGGTCGGAAGGCTTGACTACCTCGCGGAACTCGGCGTCGACTTCGTCGAGCTCCTGCCGGTCAACGCCTTCAACGGTACCCACAACTGGGGCTACGACGGGGTCCTCTGGTACGCCGTCCACGAGGGCTACGGCGGCCCCGCCGCCTACCAGCGCTTCGTGGATGCGGCCCACGCCGCAGGCCTGGGCGTCATCCAGGACGTGGTCTACAACCATCTGGGTCCCAGCGGCAACTACCTGCCCCGTTTCGGGCCGTACCTCAAGTCGGGGGAGGGCAACACCTGGGGGGATTCCGTGAACCTGGACGGCCCAGGCTCCGACGAGGTGCGCGGCTACATCCTGGACAACGCCGCCATGTGGCTGCGGGACTTCCACGTGGACGGGCTGCGGCTCGATGCCGTGCACGCCCTGAAAGACGAGCGGGCCGTCCACATCCTGGAGGAGCTAGGCGCCCTCGCGGCCTCGGTTTCCGCGGAAACCGGGCGCCCGGCCACGCTGATCGCCGAATCCGACCTGAATAACCCGCGCCTGCTCTACCCGCGCGGCGTCAACGGGGACGGCCTGGCCGGGCAGTGGAGCGATGACTTCCACCATGCCGTCCACGTCAACGTCACCGGCGAGACCGACGGCTACTACCGCGACTTCGCTTCCCTGGGAGCCCTGGCCAAGGTCCTGAGCATGGGCTTCTTCCACGACGGCAGCTACTCGAGCTTCCGCGAACGGCATCACGGGCGGCCCATCAATAGCTCCCTCGTGCATCCGGCGGCCCTCGTGGTCTGCAGCCAGAACCATGACCAGATCGGCAACCGGGCCACCGGTGACAGGCTGTCCCAGTCGCTGGGCTACGGGCCGCTGGCGCTGGCCGCCGTCGCCACCCTGACGGGCCCGTTCACGCCCATGCTGTTCATGGGTGAGGAGTATGGGGCGTCCACGCCATGGCAATTCTTCACCTCGCATCCGGAACCGGAGCTCGGCAAGGCCACGGCGGAGGGGCGGATCAAGGAGTTCGAGCGCATGGGGTGGGACCCCGCCGTCGTGCCCGACCCGCAGGACCCGGCGACCTTCAGCCGCTCCAAGCTGGACTGGAGCGAAGCCGCCGAGGGGGACCACGCCCGCCTGCTGGGCCTCTACCGGGAACTCATCGCCCTGCGCCGCTCGACGCCGGAGCTCGCGGGCCTCGGCTTCGACGGCACGGAGGTGGACTTCAGCGAGGAGGACGGCTGGCTGCTGCTGCGGCGCGGCCGCACCCGGGTGGCCCTGAACTTCTCCGCCGAACCACGGCACGTTGCCGTCCGCGGCGCCTCGTTGCTCCTGGCGAGCGACGACGGTGTCCGGCTGGACAGCGGCGGGCTCAAACTTCCCGGTCACAGTGCCGCCATCGTCTCCCTTCCTCTCGATGTATAAGGCAGGATGCTAACCATGACTTACCTTGCAGCCGACACCCGTTACGACTCCATGCCCTACCGCCGCGTCGGGCGCAGCGGCCTGAAACTCCCGGCCATTTCGCTGGGCCTGTGGCACAACTTCGGGGATGACAAGCCGTTCGAGACCCAGCGGGCCATCCTGCGCCGGGCCTTCGACCTGGGCGTCAACCACTTCGACCTGGCCAACAACTACGGGCCTCCCGCGGGTTCGGCCGAAACCAACTTCGGCCGGCACCTCCGGGACGACTTCAGGCCGTACCGGGACGAGCTCATCATCTCGACCAAGGCCGGCTACGAGATGTGGCCTGGCCCCTTCGGCAACGGGGGCTCCCGCAAGTATCTGCTGGCCAGCCTGGATCAGTCGCTGAGCCGTATGGGCCTGGACTATGTGGACATCTTCTACAGCCACCGGCCGGACCCGGAGACCCCGATGGAAGAAACCATGGGCGCCCTGGACTCTGCCGTCCGCTCCGGCAAGGCCCTGTACGCCGGCATCTCCTCGTACACCCCGGAGCAGGCCCTCGAGGCGGCGCGGATCCTGCAGGAACTCGGCACGCCGCTAACCATCCACCAGCCCAGCTACTCCATGCTCAACCGCTGGACCGAACAGGGCAGCCCTAACCTCTACGAGGTGCTGGACCAGGTCGGCGCCGGCGCCATCGCGTTCTCCCCGCTGGCGCAGGGCATGCTCACCGACCGTTACCTCAACGGCATTCCGGCCGACTCGCGCGCCGCCCAGCACAAGTCCCTGGACGGATCCACCATCACCGAGGACAAACTGGCCCGCGTGCGCGGGCTCCGGCGGGTCGCCGAAAGCCGGGGCCAGTCCCTCGCCCAGCTGGCCATCGCCTGGATCCTCCGCGGGCAAAACACCGGCGCGTCCGTCGCATCCGCACTCGTCGGCGCCTCCAGCGTCCAGCAGCTCGAGGACACGCTGGCCGCGATCAATAACCTCGACTTCACCGCCGAGGAACTGGCCGCAATCGAGGAGTTCGCCGTCGAATCGGACATCAATCTGTGGGCCCAGGAGTAACCGCTGGCCACGTAACAGAACTGGCGGCGGCGGGCGGGAACAAGCAGCGCCTCCGTACAGTTGTCTAGAATGCTAAGGGCGCCGTATGGCGCCGTGCCCGTCTGCCGCCGTCGTACATCGGCGTTCGTCCGCGCCGGGTATGTGAAGTTTGTTCTCAAAGGAGTTCCGTGTCTTCAAATCCGATTCGTGTTGCAATCGTCGGCGTAGGTAACTGTGCCGCTTCGCTGGTCCAGGGCGTCCAGTACTACCGGGATGCCGACCCCAAGGCCACGATCCCGGGTCTGATGCATGTGGAGTTCGGCCAGTACCACGTCAATGACGTCGACTTCGTTGCCGCATTCGACGTCGATGCCAAGAAGGTGGGCCAGGACCTGGCGGCCGCCATCGGGGCCAGCGAAAACAACACCATCAAAATCGCCGATGTCCCGCCGACCGGCGTCACCGTCCAGCGCGGGCCCACCCTCGACGGGCTCGGCAAGTACTACCTCGAGACCATCGAGCAGTCCGCCGAGGAGCCTGTCGACGTCGTCCAGACGCTCAAGGACGCCCAGGTCGACGTGATGGTCTGCTACCTGCCGGTGGGATCCCAGGAAGCGGCCGAGTTCTACGCCCAGTGCGCGATCGACGCCGGCGTGGCGTTCGTCAACGCGCTGCCGGTCTTCATCGCCGGGACGAAGGAGTGGGCGGACAAGTTCACCGCCGCCGGTGTCCCGATCGTGGGCGATGACATCAAGAGCCAGATCGGTGCCACCATCACGCACCGCGTCATGGCGAAGCTCTTCGAAGACCGCGGCGTCACCCTGGACCGCACGTACCAGCTGAACGTCGGCGGCAACATGGACTTCAAGAACATGCTTGAGCGTGACCGCCTCGAGTCCAAGAAGATCTCCAAGACGCAGGCCGTGACCTCCAACGTGCAGGCCGACCTTGCCGCCAAGGACGTCCACATCGGCCCCTCGGACTACGTCCAGTGGCTCGATGACCGCAAATGGGCCTTTGTGCGCCTCGAGGGACGCAACTTCGGCGACGCCCCGGTGTCGCTGGAATACAAGCTCGAGGTCTGGGACTCGCCCAACTCCGCCGGCGTGATCATCGACGCCATCCGCGCCGCCAAGATCGGCCTGGACCGCGGCGTAGGCGGCCCGCTCCTCTCGGCGTCGAGCTACTTCATGAAGTCCCCGCCGGAGCAGTTCAACGACGACCTCGCCCGCGAAAAGGTTGAAGCCTTCATCCGCGGCGAGCTCGAGCGCTAAACCCGCCTCCGCCCGCAAAAGACGCTCCCTCACCTTTTGCCGGGTGTGGCCTGACGCTCCCTCACCTTTGGTGGGGTTTGGCCTGACGCTCCCTCACCTTTTGCCGGGTGTGGCCTGACGCTCCTTCACCTTTGGTGGGGGAGCGTCTTCGTTAAGTGCCAGGCTCGTAGCGGCGGATGGCGTGGCTCGCCTGGGCCAGCGCCAGCAGCTTAAGTACCAGCTGGCTGTGCAGGTGCATCCCGACGGCGGCGGTCATGATCAGCTGGTTGACGTCGTCCGGCGCCGTCGTGGCGGCGATGTCCCGGCCTCCGATGTCATCAACCGCCTTGCTGTAGGCGTCCAGCAGCTCGAGGGGCACCGAAATGCCCAGGCTTTCCATTTGTGACACATGCTCGTTCAGCGCGTTCCGGGCATCGCTGGGTGCGTCCGGCCAGGTCCGCAAACGTACGACGGCGTCGCCCGCCTCGGTGCGGATGTCCCCGCGTTCGGTACTGGATGCATTCAGGCACAGCACCGTCCGCTGGACGGCGGCGAGGAGCTCCAGGCGGGGTGCGCCGCCGTCGGCCAGCCGCAGAATGTTCCGGATCTGCTCGGTGTTCAGGCCCACCACCTTCCGCAGGGCCTGGATCAGCTGGAGGCGGCTCACGTGCCGGTCCGAGTACTCTGCCCGGGTCGCGTGGACGACCTCCCCGGCCGGCAGGAGGCCCTCGCGCAGGTAGTACTTGATGCTGGCCGCAGACACTCCCGCCCGCTCGCTCAACTCCTTGAGTTGCATCCGTGCCTCCTGGATCGGAACCCCCTGGGATAGCGGACGCTGGGCCCAATATCCTGGTGTACTTGCATTGGATAGTGGCTTTATCCTAAAGCCATGGAGCCCTGGAATGCACTGCTTGTCAGCCACGTCGTCGCCGCGCTTTTTGTCCTGGCCATCGGGCCGGTCCAAATCTTCCGGCGCCGCCGCGACCGTATCCACCGCACGATGGGCCTGCTGTGGGTGGCCGCCATGTACTTCGTCTGCGTCAGCAGCTTCTGGATCGTAAGCGAAGGGCATTTCACCTGGCTCCATGGACTGTCCGCATTCACTGTGCTGACGGTCACCCTGGGCCTGGTCAGCGCCATCCGCCGCAACACCCGCTCCCACCGGGGGAACATGCTCGGCAGCTACATCGGCATTGCCGTGGCATTCGTCTTCGCCGTGGGGGCGCCCGGCCGGGCGATTCCCCGGCTCCTCGAGCAGGACGCGCCCACCGCGGTGTTCGTGGCGGGGCTCGTGGTGCTCAGCGTCGCCGTTGTCTTCTTCTCGCTCCGCCGCGGCGGGACCCCTGCGCGCGCCCTGGCGGAGCAGGGCGCTGTCACTTCCGACCCGATCCCGCGGTCCGAACCAGCCGTCGGCGACCGTGTCGCGTGAACCGGTACCGCGATCCTCCCTCACGTCTGGCAGGGGGTACCGCGATCCTCCCTCACGTCTGGCAGGGGGTGGGGGCGATCCTCCCTCACGTCTGGCAGGGGGTGGGGGGATCCTCCCTCACACCGCGTCGGCAAAGCCGGCTACGGCCGGATGGTCAACCCAGGCGGTGCGAAGTATTCGCTTGATCTTCACCATGCACTGCTGGAAACCGTCGGCAAGATCGTTCTTGTCGACGACCAGAACCGTCCAGCCAGCCGCCTCGAAAGCTTTGTCACGCCGCTTGTCACTGAATCTCTGGGCCTCAAGGAGGTGATGCCCGCCGTCGTACTGGATGGCGAGGCGGCGATGACGGTAACCGAGATCGGCTGTCGGCGACACGGCGTCGTTGCTCCTCAAGGCCACCTGGAGTTGCGGCTCCGGAAGACCGGCGTCGGCCATTGCTAGGCGCAGAAGCGTCTCCGGCGCCGAATCGGCCCCGACGCGCATGAGATCCAAGGCCTCCCGGGCACGGACAACGCCCTGCATGTTCGGGTGGCGGCTGAGCAGGAAGCGAAGACCGTCCGGCGTGTCAAAGGGGCGGGTGCGCCCCTCGAATTCGACGCGCGGAATGCGGATGAGCTGATCGCCCAAGCAAACCAGATCGCTGACTGGCAGCCGCCGGGCCAGATCCAGCCAGGTCCGGGAGCGAGTGCTTATCCGGATGCCATCGATGGATTCAATCTCGTCCTCAAAGGCCAGAACAGTGTGGCCGATCACCCCTTTACGGCGCACTTCGGGCAGGGACCGTGGCTTGCTTAGGTGCAGCTCCGTTGAGTCAGCGAGCCACGGGGGGAGCAGCTGGCAATGTAGGCGGCCCGCCGTGATGTGGGAGATCCATGCGCCCGGCGACGCCTGGGACAAGGCCCGTGCGGCCGCCTCCAAATCGAAGCTCCAGTCGGATGGGCGGTATAGTCCGCGGCTGATGTGGGAGACGTCGCCTCGCCTCAACCTGCTTGCAGAAACGCCTGAACTCCTCGCGGATTCCAGGGTGAACGGAGCGGCCGCCAGCGTGCCCGGCAGATCGATGCGTGTCTTCATACGGCATTCTGACCCGGGACGGCGTCGCCCCGCAGAAGTTATCCACAGGGACAAGGAGGGCGGAGCGGGAGGTGAGGGAGGGCCGGCCGACGGCGGGCGGGAGGTGAGGGTGGGTCGGCCCGGGGCGGGCGGGAGGTGAGGGAGGGTCAGAAGAGGCCGAGGGGGTTGCCGTCGGCGTCGACGTCCATGCGCATCGCCGCCGGAACCTTGGGCAGGCCCGGCATGGTCATCACGGCGCCGGTGAGGGCAACGATGAAGCCGGCCCCGGTCTTGGGGATGAGATCCCGCACGTGGACGGTGAAGCCCTTCGGGGCTCCCAGCCGGGTGGCGTCGTCGCTGAAGGAGTACTGGGTCTTCGCCATGCAGATCGGCAGCCCGGACCAGCCGTTCTTCTCGATCTCCGCCAGCCGCTTGAGTGCCGGCACGGAGAAGTCCACGCCGTCGGCGCCGTAGACCTCCTGCACGATGGTCCGGATCTTGTCCTCCACCGACAGTTCCAGCGGGTACAGGGGCCGGAAGCGGTGCGGGGCGTCGATGGCCGCGGCAACCTTGGCCGCCAACTCATCCCCGCCGGCGCCGCCGCCGCCGTGCTCCCAGACATCGGCCACGGCGGCCTGGACGCCCTCCGCGGCGCACCAGTCCAGCAGCCAGTCCAGCTCCTCCTGGGTGTCCGTGGCGAACTTGTTGACCGCCACCACCGGAACGATGCCGAATTTCTCGACGTTGCGGACGTGGCGTTGGAGGTTGACGACGCCGGCGGCCAGCGCCTCCAGGTTCGGCGCCTTGAGCCGGTCCTTGGCGATGCCGCCGTGCATCTTCAGCGCCCGGACGGTGACCACCAGCACGACGGCGGACGGCGCGACGTCGGCCACCCGCGCCTTGATGTCCATGTACTTTTCGGCGCCCAGATCGGCGCCGAATCCCGCCTCGGTCACCACGATGTCCGCCAGGCTGCGGGCGGTCTGGGTGGCAATGAGGGAGTTGCAGCCGTGGGCGATGTTGGCGAAGGGGCCGCCGTGCACCAGGGCCGGAGTGCCGGCGATGGTCTGCACCAGGTTGGGCTTGATGGCGTCCTTGAGCAGCAGGGTCAGGGCGCCCTGGACGCCGAGATCGGCGACCGTGACCGGGCGGCGGTCGTAGGTGTAGCCGAAGGTGATCCGGCCCAGCCGTTCCCGGAGGTCGGCGAGATCGGTGGCGAGGCAGAACACCGCCATGATCTCGGAGGCGACGGTGATGTCGAAGCCGTCCTGGCGCGGGATGCCCTGTGCCGGTCCGCCGAGGCCGATGACGACCTCGCGGAGGGAGCGGTCGTTCATGTCCAGCACCCGTTTGAAGGTCATCCGGCGCGGATCGATGTTCAGCTCGTTGCCCTGGAAGATGTGGTTGTCCACGAGCGCCATCAGGGCGTTGTTCGCGGAGGTGATGGCGTGGAAGTCGCCGGTGAAATGCAGGTTGATCTCGTCCATCGGCAGGACCTGGGAGTAGCCGCCGCCGGTGGCGCCGCCCTTCAGGCCGAGGACGGGGCCCAGCGAGGGCTCGCGCATCGCGATCATGACCTTGTGGCCCCCGCGGGCCAGGGCATCCGCGAGCCCC
>JAODMV010000136.1 GCA_025464875.1 Arthrobacter sp.
CACCGAAAACGCCTGGTTCGCGGCGCGGCCCTCCGGCACCGAGGACGTCTACAAGATCTACGCCGAGTCCTTCAAGGGCGCGGATCACCTCAAGCAGGTCCAGGCCGAGGCCAAGGCACTGGTGGACGGTGTAATTTCCTAGCCCGCAGGCCCGCGGACTGCGGATGCAGTCCGCAGCCCGCGGGCACGGGCTCCGTTGGGCGCTCAGCCGGAAGTCCGGTCAGGCCGATTTGTCCTCAAGGAGGTTGGAGGCCAGCACCCAGCGGTCCCGGCCCAGTGTTTTGGCCCGGTAGAGGGCGGCATCGGCCGAAGCGATCATCGCTTCAAGGTCCACCGGGCCCGGCACGGTGGAGGCGATACCGTAGCTCACGGTGGGCAGACGGGGAGCCCCCGGCGACTGTAAGTCCTGGAGGCGGCGGCTGATGTCTGCGGCGAGCTCTCCTGCCCGTTCCGGGGTCATGCCCGGCAACAGGAGGATGAATTCCTCTCCGCCGTAGCGGCCCACCAGGTCCGTGGAACGCACCGTGGACGAGCATGCATCCGCGAACACCTGCAGCGCGGCGTCTCCGGCGGAGTGCCCGAACTCGTCATTGATCGCCTTGAAATGATCCAGATCGGCCAGAATCAACGCCGCCGCTGTCCTGGAGCGGTTGAGGCGCCGGAGTTCATCCTCGGCCAGGTCCAGGAAGGCGCTGCGGTTGAGGAGCCCGGTCAGCCCGTCGACAGTAGCGCGCGCCCGCAAATCCTGGGTCAATTGCTCATTACTCAGTTCGGCCATGGTGAAGGACGCCACAACCAGGAGCACGGCCGAGAAAACAGTTGTCGTTGCCGATCCGAAGATGGAAAGGAACACTGGTCCCTCACGCCCGTCCGCGACAAAGGCCACCAGGCGGCCCAGGTAAAAGAGGGCAAGGACCCCCGAGCACACGGCGAGCACACGGTGCACGCGCGAATACGAGGAGTCCAGCCGCAACAGCTCCAGGCACGCCAGCCCGGTCATGGCGCTCATGAAAAAGAGATAGACCGGGCCGCCGGCCCAGACGTTGCTCTCCGGGTGGTCCAGTGCCGACGCCACGGCCGTGACCGCCGGGCCGATTCCGAGGCACCAGAGCCGGGGGCCGGGGGACCTCAGCGAACGCGCCCCTGCCCACATGCTGCCGGCACCGGCCACCAGCAGCACGTTTCCCAGCGGATTCGCCCAGACCTGATGGACCGTGCCATCCAGCAGATACGCTGCAGAGCCGGTCAGGAACATGAGCAGCGCCGAGCACCACCAGCCGCTGAACGCGGAGCGGGTGCGGCGGAAAGTGATGAAGTAGAAGAGCAACAGCAGCGTCAAGGCCACGACGGCAAAAGCAACACGAAGGGTCGGAACATCCAGCATCATGTGTCGTGGCCCCCCGGTCCGCTTTTTGGAGGCCCGCCGTCCCGGCTGCCCCGCAATTGATCCCAGTATGGCACCCCGATCAAAAAATCCTGATGATCTTTCAGGATGTGACCTCTGCCGGCGCGCTAGCCGCCGGGCGTCGTTTCGGCCCGGCTACGCCAACCGCCCTTTGACGCTGACGGCGTTAGCCCGTCCACAGCTTGAGCACGCGGCGGGTGGCGTGCCCGCCGTCGGGCGCCATGTCCACCAGCGCGATTTGGTCCAGGACCACCACGTCGCCCGCGTTGAGCCGCCTCGCCCCGAGGTGGGACACGTGCGGACGGTAGCCTTCCAGGGTGTGACCGGCGGTGGCGATCCGGCCGGGCACCTCCGCGACTATCCGGACCAGGGCGTCGTGCAGGCCCTGCAGCGCTAGGCTGGGATCAATCAGGCTGACAGGGACCGACCCGGCCCGGCCGAAGCCCGCGTCGGAGCCCACGGTAACGCTGCTGCCCAGGGCCTCGGCGACGGGTGGTTCCATCAGTGACGCAATCCGTGCGGCCAGGGGGTCGCCCGCGGCGGGCCGGTGTGTGGTCTCCGGTAGAGACTTAGGGCCGACGACGTCGAACTTCACCAGGGTGATGTGCAGCGGCCAGCCCTCCCGGGGGAACTCGAGTCCCTCGGTGACGGGTTCGACAAAGGCCACCGCAATCAGGCTCCGCATGGGGCAAGTCTGCCACGCCGCCCCGGCATGTCCACGGCGCAAAATCTTGCTGTAGCCACGGCCCCAATGCGGACTAAAATGAAAGTGGCCCCGGACGTAGGCCTTGCGGCTTGTTCGCATAATTACGTCCCGAGTGCCTCCGGCCTGTCCCCCATGGTGCCGGAGGCACCTCCGCGACCGTGGCCGCGCGGTAAAGTTGCTCCGGAAGATTCCTTCCGCGCCCCGCCACACATTCTCTGAAAGGCTCCCGGCAATGAGCATGCTCGGTACCAAATGGAAGCTCCACGGCAACGGCAAGTCCATCCGGCCCGGCGAGGTCGTCAAGCCGGACGAGCGCCTCGCCTGGCCGCTGACCATCGGCGTCGGAATGCAGCACGTTGTCGCCATGTTCGGCGCCACCTTCCTGGTTCCGATCATCACGGGCATGCCGCCCGCCACCACGCTGTTCTTCTCCGGCATCGGCACCCTGCTGTTCCTGGTCATCACCCGGGGCCGCGTGCCCAGCTACCTCGGCTCCAGCTTCGCCTTTATCGCGCCCATCATGGCGTCCCAGCAGCAGTACGGGGTCCCCGGCGCGCTGGGCGGCGTCGTGATGGCCGGCGTCGGGCTGGCCCTGATCGGCGCTGTGGTGCAGAAGTTCGGCGCCGGCTGGATCAACCGGCTGATGCCGCCGATTGTCACCGGCGCCATCGTGGCCCTGATCGGCCTCAACCTGGCCCCCGCGGCGAAGAACAACTTCGACGCCGCCCCCGTCACGGCCCTGGTGACCCTGGCCACGATCATCCTGGTCAGCGTCTTCTTCCGCGGCATCCTGGGCCGCCTGAGCATCCTGGTCGGCGTCGTCGTGGGCTACATCGTGGCGATGGTCCGCGGCGAGGTCGACTACGCCAAGATGGACGGCGCCGCCTGGATCGGGCTGCCGCACTTCCAGACCCCCGAGTTCCACGTGGGCGTCCTCGGCCTCTTCGTGCCGGTGGTGCTCGTGCTGGTTGCCGAGAACATCGGCCACGTGAAGTCCGTTTCCGCCATGACCGGCCAGAATCTCGACGGCGTCTCCGGACGCGCGCTGATGGCCGACGGCGCGGCGACAGCACTCGCGGGCATGGGCGGCGGCTCGGGCACCACCACCTACGCGGAAAACATCGGCGTCATGGCCGCCACGAAGGTCTACTCCACCGCGGCCTACTGGGTCGCCGGCATCTTCGCCGTGGTGCTGAGCTTCTCACCGAAGTTCGGTGAGCTCATCGCCACCGTCCCGGCCGGCGTGCTGGGCGGGGCGGCCACGATGCTCTACGGCATGATCGGCGTTCTGGGCGTCAAGATCTGGGTCCAGAACAAGGTGAACTTCTCCAACCCCGTCAACCTGACCACGGCCGCCGTCGCCCTGATTGTCGGCATTGCGGACTACACCTGGACCGTCGGCGAGCTGAAGTTCACCGGCATCGCGCTGGGATCCGCCGCCGCCCTGGTGATCTACCACGGCATGAAGGCCATCGCCAAGGCCCGCGGCACCGTGGCCGAGCCGGAGACCGAAAGCGCCGGCCTGCCGCCGGCGGTCAAGGACGCCGTGAGCGCAGCAGCGAAGCGCGCCTCCAAGAAGCGCCGCTAGCGCGCCGGCGCGGCCCCGGCAGCAGCAGCGGCCCTTGCGCGGGGCGGGAAAAGGCCGGCATTCTTCCACCACAAGGTGGCAGGATGCCGGCCTTTCCCGTCAGCCAGCCCCGCTCAACAATGCCCGCTCTGCTGTGAGGGCGGTGCCGACGGCGTGCCTAGCCGGCGTCGAACGACTCCTCGTCGTCGCCGTCGCCGTCCTTGGGCGACTTGCTGTCCGGCAGGTCCGTGCCGCTCCCGTCGGGCAGGCCCGCCGCATCCTGGCCCGGCTCCGAGGAGAACGGCCGGCCGGCGTCGGGCTCCTCGGTGTTGGAGGAATCCATCTCGGCCTCCGCGGACGGCACCGCGGCATCGCCGCTCTCGGCCGCTGCCTCATTGCCCGGCTCGAAGCCGGGGTCCGTGCTCTCGTTTTCTGCGTTCATCTGCTCTTCCGTCCCTCCGAAGCGTCCCGCTCCGGGTTCTCCTGCGCTGTCCTGGTCTTCGGCTCCGAACTGGCTTAAGTCGGGCGATCCCGCCGGATATGTCTCGCCGTCCGGGCTGTCCTGGTTGAGGCCGGCGGCGTCGAAGGCTTCCTCCTCGCGGGGCTGTGCGAACTTTTTCGTGTCACCCGGAGGCATTTCCTGCTCCACGGTCGGTGTTCCGTAGCCGCCCTCTTCCTCGCTGGGGCTTTCCTGCTGGTTTTCGTCGGTCATGTTTCTTCCTCCTGCTTTCTGGACGTGGGGTCAGCCGGATCTAGAGGCCGGTCTCGAGGGTGCTCCCTGGGTGTCCGCGGACCGGCCCGGGTCAAAGGCCCTTACCGCCGGTGACAGGAATTACGGCCCCGGAGATGTAGGAGCCGTGGTCGGAGGCCAGCAGCACGTACGCCGGCGCCAGTTCCGCGGGCTGGCCCGCGCGTTGCAGGGGCGTATCCTGGCCGAAAGTGGGCAGTTTGTCCGGCCATTCGGTGGCGGGGATCAGCGGCGTCCAAATGGGGCCCGGCGCGACGGCGTTCACACGGATTCCCTTGGGCCCGAGCTCCTGGGCAAGGGCCTTGGTGAAGGCCACCTGCGCCGCCTTGGTCATGGCGTAGTCAATGAGCTCCGGCGAGGGGTGGAACGCCTGGATGGAGGAAGTCGTGATGATGACGGCGCCGGCCTCCAGATGCGGCACCGCCGCCCGGGCGCTCCACAGCAGGGAATAGAGATTGGTCTTGAAGACCCTGTCGAACTCCTCGGTCGGGAGCGACTCGAAGCTGTCGCGGTTCTTCTGGTACGCCGCATTCAGCACGAGGACGTCCAGGCGTCCGAACTCGGCGACGGTGTCGTCGACGATCTTGCTCGCGAACGCTTCGCTGCGTCCGTCTCCGGGCAGCAGGAGTGCCTTGCGGCCCGCCTTCCGGATCCACTCGGCCGTGTCCTGCGCGTCTTCTTCCTCCTCGGGCAGGTAGGAAATGGCGACGTCGGCGCCTTCGCGGGCGAAAGCGATGGCCACGGCCCTGCCGATTCCCGAGTCTCCGCCGGTGATCAGGGCGGCCTTGCCCTGGAGGGCGTCGCTCCCCCGGTAGCTCTCTTCGCCGTGGTCGGGCTTGGGCTGCATGGGCGCGGTCAGGCCCGGCTGTTCCTGCACCTGCTCCGGAAACGGCCCGGCATGGTATCCGGCCCGGGGATCCCGCGGTTGGTCCTGCTGCTTGTCTGAATCACTCAAAGTCCACCTACCCAATGTGTCGGTTTTCCAGGGGGTTCTTCCTCGGGTCCCGGCACGAAACCGGCTCCTCGAAACTATCCCAGCGAAGTAAACAAGTCCACACTATCCGGAACATAGTCAGTGAGCTTAGTACCGACTTGAATTTAGCAAGTCTCGAGCCTAGGTTGAGTGTTAGCTGCGCCGAGGCGGCAGTCCACAGCGAACCCGGAGGTGCGACCTTGTCTGATACCGAGGAACCCAGGGTCGAAGGACGAAACGAGACCTTCGAAGAGCGGCTGGACCGCAACTGGATGGAGCTGCTGCAGGAACTGCGCGTGCTGCAGACAGGCGTGCAGCTGGTCGCAGGCTTCCTGTTGACCCTGCCCTTTCAGGCCCGGTTCGAGACCCTCGATGACTACCAGACCGGCCTCTACCTCACGAATGTGACCCTCGGCGCCCTCACCCTGGCCCTCATAATGGTCCCGGTCAGCGTGCACCGCAGGCTGTTCCGGAAGCGGCTCAAGGCCACCCTGGTTTTGACCGCGGACCGCATCGCGAAGGTGGCGCTCGGCGGTGTCGTCCTGCTGACCGTGGGAACCTCATCACTGGTATTCGACATCGCGGCCGGACGGAATGCGGGGCTGATCGCCGGCGGCGCCCTGCTGGTCGTGCTCGTTGTACTCCTCGTTCACGTCCCGAACCGGCTCGGCAAACAGGCACAGAAAGGCTGATACGAACATGGGAACGGCAGGACAGCTTCACCGCGCACAATCAGGAGGAACGTTGGGCAAGTGGGTCAAGGAACACGGGCTGCTGTTAGCCAACGCCGGGCTTTTTCTCGTCTTCTTCGGCGGCATGATCGCCAGCGGGGCCAGCACCTACAGCGAGGACCAGCTGGCGCATGGCCAGCCCGCGGTCACCATCGCCCAGTACCTTGCCACCGGCGACTTCGTCGAGGCCACCTTTGAGAACTGGGAATCGGAGTTCCTGCAGATGGGCATGTACGTCCTTCTGACGGTTTTCCTCTTCCAAAAAGGCTCCTCGGAGTCCAAGCCCGTGGGCCGGGACGCCCCGCAGGACCAGGATCCGCGGGACGCGCCCGTCAAAGCAGCCACCCCCTGGCCGGTGCGGCGCGGCGGCTGGGTGCTGAAGCTCTACGAACACTCCCTTTCGATCATGTTCATCGCGCTTTTCCTGGCAGCATTCGCCCTCCACGCGTTCGGCGGCACCGCGGCGTACAACGACGAGCAGCAGAGCCATGGCCAGCCCACGGTGAGCGTCCTTGGCTATCTGGCGACCAGCCGCTTCTGGTTTGAGTCCTTCCAGAACTGGCAAAGCGAGTTCCTGGCCGTGGCTGTCCTCGTGGGGGCCTCCGTCTACCTCCGCGAAAAGGGCTCCCCCGAATCCAAGCCCGTGGCCGAGCCCCACTACGAGACCGGCGCCTGACCTGCTGGAACAGGCAAGCGGACCGGCCCCGGCCTCAGGCGCCTTCGAGCAGCTGGCTGGTGGCCCAGGCGAGGTACTTCGCGGCGTTCGCGACGGCGTCCTCCGGGCTCCCGGCAAGATCCAGCAGCTGGGCGGCCGCCACCACGCCATGCCGGGCGAGCTCTTCGGGGCTGACCAGGATCCGGCCGGCGACCGCGACCACCGGGATGCCGCGTTCCTGCGCGGCTTCGGCGAGCGCGATGGGCGCTTTGCCCGCCAGTGACTGGGAATCCAGGGAACCTTCCCCGGTGATGACGAGGTCCGCCCGCGCGAGCTTCCCGGCGAGGCCAGTGAGCCCGGCCACCAGTTCGAAGCCGCCTTCGAGGGCGGCGTCGCTGAAAGCCAGGAACGACGCCGGGAAGCCGCCCGCCGCGCCGGCTCCGGGGACGTTGACGTCCCGGCCGGTGGCCTGGCGCAGCACCGAGGCCCAGTTGCGGAGCCCGGCGTCGAGCAACTCCACCGCGTCCTCGTCGGCACCCTTCTGCGGAGCGAAGACATGGGCCGCACCGTCGCTGCCGAAGAGCGGGTTCTGCACGTCCACGGCGATCCGGAACTTCACGGCCGCCAGCCGAGGATCGAGTCCACTAACGTCCACGGACGCGACCTCGGCAAGCGATCCGCCGCCCAGCGGCACCACGTTGCCGGCGGCGTCCAGCGGCTTCAGGCCCAGTGCACGGAGGGCGCCGCTGCCGCCGTCGCTCATGGCCGAACCGCCCAGGCCGAGCACGATCTCGGTGGCGCCGGCATCGAGCGCGGCTGCGATCAGCTGGCCGCAGCCGTAGCTGTGGGCGCGCAGCGCGTTGGCCGGGCTCGGGTCCAGGTGCGCCAGACCGGACGCCTGCGCGGTTTCGATCACGGCGGTCGCCCCGCCGAACGCGTCCTCGCGGATGGCCCAGGCCGCGCCGACCGGCGCCAGGATGGGGCCGACGACGGCGTTGAGCCGTTCCTCGTAACCGGCAGCGACGGCCGCGTCGAGGGTTCCCTCGCCGCCGTCGGCCACCGGAAACTGGATTGTCTCGGCGTCGGGATAGACGCGCAGGGCGCCTTCGGCGATGGCGGCGGCGGCTTCGGCGGCGGTGAGGGAACCCTTGAACTTGTCCGGGGCAATGAGGATGCGCATGACTCCATCCTGCCAGCAGACGCTTCCGGCATCCGCTTCACCGGGGGTTTCGCTGCGGGCCGCACCGCCGGCTCCACCGTCAGCGGGCGGCGGTCACCGGTGCGCCCGGCCCGCGGCGCCGGTCACGTGGCGACAGGGACAGCCGCGGTAGTAACGTGGCAGCCAGACAGAATCGACGCGGACTCAGGGGGAACGGTGAAGGAAGACGGACAGGCCCCCGGCATGCACGGCATGCCGGGCATCACGGAGCTGCTGCTGGTCCGGCATGGCGAGAGCCAGGGGAACGTGGCGGCCACCCTGGCGCGTCAGGCAGGGGCGCACGTCATCGACGTCCCGGCCCGCGACGCCGACGTAGAACTTTCGGAGACGGGGCGCGAGCAGGCCCTGGCCCTCGGCCGGCTGCTGGCCGGGATTCCTGCCGGCGATCGCCCCGCGGTCTGGTCGTCGCCCTACCTCCGCGCCCGGCAGACGGCCGAACTCGCCGTCAGTACCGCCGGGTGGCAGGCGGAGATCTCCGTCGACGAACGATTGAGGGACCGCGAGCTCGGCATCCTGGACATGCTCACCTCAATCGGCGTGGACGCCCGGCTTCCGGAGGAGGCGCAACGGCGGCTCTGGCTGGGCAAGTTCTATTATCGTCCGCCGGGTGGCGAGTCCTGGGCCGACGTCGTGCTCCGGCTGCGGTTCCTGCTCGCTGACCTGGACCGTCTGCACCCCGGCCAGCGGGTGATGCTGGTCTGCCATGACGCCCCGATCCTCCTGTTCCGCTACATCCTGGAGAGACTGTCCGAGCGCGAACTCCTGGACATCGCCGCGGCCTCCACAATCCTCAATGCCTCCGTCAGCCGGTTCATCCGGCCGGGCGGGACCGGCCCGTGGACGCTGGAAAGTTTCAACATGGCGGAGCACCTTGTCAGCGAGGGCGTGCCCGTCACCGAACACGCCGGAGAAGCCAATGTCCACCCCCGCTGAATCAGGCCGCCCCGAGGCGGTAACCCCCAAGCTGCTACGCGCCTGGCCCCTGCCGGGAGGCGGTTCCAGCAAAGACGACCGCGGAACCGTGCTCGTAGTCGGTGGCGCGCGCAAGACACCGGGAGCGGCGCTGCTCGCCGGGATCGCTGCCCTGCGCTCGGGTACCGGCCGGCTGACGCTGGCGGTGGCGGAGTCGACGGCGGTCCAACTGGCGGTCGCGCTACCCGAGGCTGGCGTCCTGGGCCTGCCCGAAAATGCCCAGGGATCCGTCCGCGGCTCAGCGGCGGAAGCCCTCGACTCGGAGATGGACGCGGCGGACGCCGTTCTGCTGGGGCCGGGCCTGGACGATCTGGAGGAGACCATGGCCCTGCTGAGCGCTCTGCTGCAGCGGGAACGGCAACGCTCCGGGTCGGCGGGAGACCGCGGCAAGGACGGCAAGCGGCCCGCGATCATCCTCGACGCCTACGCCCTGGGCGCCCTGCCCGGACTGGCCGGCGGGCTCGAGCCCTGGGCCGGCCGGCTGATCCTGACGCCGAACCTCAAAGAGGCCGGCATCCTGCTGGGCCGTGACGTAGACGACCTAAACCGGGCTGTCCCGGAGCTGGCGGACAAGTACCAGGCCGTGGTGAGCTGCCACGGCGTCATCGCCGGCCCGCGCGAGGCGGCCGGCTCAGCGGACACGCAGGAGGCCCCGCGCCCTGCCACGCTCTGGGAGATCAGTACCGGGCACAGCGGCCTGGGCACCTCGGGAAGCGGCGACGTGCTGTCCGGAGCCATCGCCGGCCTGCGGGCGCGCGGCGCCACCGACGCCCAGGCGGTCTGCTGGGGCACGCATCTGCACGCGGCCGCCGGGGACCGGCTCGCCAGCCGGCTGGGCGGCCTGGGCTACCTTGCCCGCGAACTCAGCGAGGAGCTGCCGCCGCTCATGATGGAGCTGCACACCTGAACGGTAGCTCGAGGGAAAGGTGGCTCAGGGCAAGCCGGCTCAGGCCCCGTCGGCCTCATCCGCGGCGGAGGGGCGCCATTCGCCGCGCTCCTGCAGGACCCTTTTGAGCAGATCCGCGCGGTCCGTGACGATCCCGTCGACGCCGAGGTCCAGCAGGCGGCGCATTTCCGCTTCCTCGTTGATGGTCCAGACGTGCACCTGCAGGCCGTGCCGGTGGGCGCGGGTGAGAAAGCCGGGCGTCACCACCCTCACGGCGCCGTAGCGGACCGGGACCTGCAGGGCGTGGACGCCGCGGAGCACCCGTCCCGCCACGAGGCGCATCAGCGGGGCGGGCAGTACCGGGCCCAGCAGGACAAACAAGGCATTGGACACGACGCCGGCCGAGGCCGCCGCGGGGCGGCTCAGCTGCTTCAGCACCGCGCGGCGCCGCCGGTCCGAGAAGCTCGTGACCAGAACCCGGTCATGGAGGCGGTGCCGTTCGATGGCGGCCGCGAGGCTGTCCACCGAGTCCCAGTCCTTGACGTCGAGATTGAACCGGGCGTCCGGAAAGGCAGTGACGAACTCGTCGAACAGCGGGATCGGCTCCGTGCCGCAGATTTTCGCCCGCGCCACCGTCTCCGCAGGCAGCTTCGAGATCCGGCCCCGCCCGTCCGTGACACGGTCCAGGGTTTCGTCGTGGAACAGCAGCAGCACGCCGTCGGCCGTGGTGTGGACGTCCGTCTCCAGGTGCCGGAACCCCAGCGCGACGGCGGCACGGAAGGCCGTCATGGAATTCTCCAGCCCGTCCTGGGAGAACCCGCGGTGGGCCATGGCCAGGGGCGCCGCGGCAGGCTCGTTCCCTTCGGAACTGGTGCCGCCGGGAGAAAAGAAGGGGTGCATGCCGGTCACTCCTGAAGCGTACCGGAGCTTACACCGCCAGGTTCAGGACGCGGGCGGGCGGCCCGGATTCAGGAAACGTGCCGGCGGATTTCCACGCCGTCGCTGCAGTGCAGCAGCGTCCGGCCGCGTCCGCCGTCGAGGTCCACCCAGACGGCGGTGTGATCGGAGGTGACGGCGTCGACCCGGCCGCCGGCTTCGTACCCGGGCGAAAGCCGGACCCGGACGAGGTCGCCCTGCTGCAGGCTCTGCCAGTGCGTGTCCGGGTCCACCCGGCGCAGAAACTGGTCGTTCGTGTTTTTGGTGCGGTACCTAGCCATGATTTCCCACCATCCGTTGATAAGTTGGTCGCGAAATTCCAGCGTAGGGGCCCAAGATGAACGCCAGTTGACCGCCAGCCGGGCATCCGGTGGCCGGAGCGGGAGCAGCGCCTCAGGGAAGCCGCGCGTCCAGGGCGGCGAGCTTGGCCTCGAGGATCTGGGCGACGCCGTCGTCATCGAAGTGGGGGGCCTGCTGGCCGGCCGCGCGGATCGCCTCCGGGTGGCCGCTGGCCATGGCATAACCGTTCCCGGCCCAGCGCAGCATCTCGATGTCATTGGGCATGTCCCCGAATGCCACCACGTCCGCGGCCTCGACGCCCACGGAGGCGGCGTACTCGGCGAGGGTGACGGCCTTGTTGATGCCGGGAAGGGAGAGTTCCAGGAGCGCGACGCTCGGCGCCGAGTGGGTGGCCGCGGCCAGATGCGCGACGGCGGGCGTCACCTCGGCCAGGAACTCATCGGGCGTGCCCTCCCGGACAACGGCCAGGAACTTCACCACGGAGTCTGCCGACGTCAGCGTGGTGTGCAGCGGCGCGGGCGTGACCTCGGCGAGGAGCTCGCTGGAGCCGTTCTCGATGA
>JAODMV010000163.1 GCA_025464875.1 Arthrobacter sp.
CGGGTGGGAACCAGCACATCCACGGAAACCGGGTCCGCGGTTATGCCGGCCCGACCCCATTGTTCAGATGATCTCCGGCTCACCGCACACCTCCGGTACGTCCGGGCACACGACCGCAAGGCGCGGTTGCGTTTGCATATACACGCCATGTACCCCGCCGCACCGGAATTACACGTGTTCAAGGGATTTCAGGCCGGATTTCCGGCAGGAAGCGAGCCCCCTTTCGGGATGCCTCCGGAACGAAATCGATCTGGACACGGGTAGTTCGCAGGCCTAGGGTTTCAGCAACGGCGGATACCGATCTTCCTGCTAACACCGCCGCCGGCGGTCCGTTGCCGCGGGCCGTCCCAGCAAAAGGAGGAAATTAAATGGAAACCGTTGAAGCGTCCATTGATGTCGCTGTTCCGGTAAGCACGGCGTACAACCAGTGGACGCAGTTCGAATCCTTTCCCGAGTTTATGTCCGGCGTGGAATCCGTGACACAACTGACCGACACCACCAACCACTGGGTCACAAAGATCGGTGGCGTAAAGCGGGAATTCGACACCGAGATCGTCGAACAGCGGCCCGATGAGCGGATAGCCTGGCGAAGCGTCGATGGAAAATCCCATGCAGGCGTGGTCACTTTCATGCCATTGGACGCCAACCGTACGAGGGTCTCGGTCCGCTTCGATTGGGACCCGGAGACCTTCGTAGAGAAAGCCGGGGCGGCCCTGAATATTGACGATTTGAAGGTGAAGCAGGATCTCCGCAAGTTCAAGGAGTTCATTGAGTCACGGGGAGCGGAAACCGGGGCCTGGCGCGGCGAAGTCGAGGACAGCGGACCCACCGGACAAATCTAGACTCCGACTCGGTGGACTCCGCGCAGCGGAGCGGTTCCGGCGCCTACTCCGCGGCGGGCAGGTCCCGGGTGGCGGGGCCCTGAAGCACCTGGCCTGCCGGAGAAAAGCGTGACCCGTGCAGCGGGCAGTCCCAGGATTTCTCTGCATCGTTCCAACTCAGCAGCCCGCCGAGATGGGTGCACACTGCGGACAGCCGGCAGGTCACGCCGTCGACCGTGGACACGGCGACGGGCTTCCGCGCCTGCCGGACCACCGTTCCGTTCCCCTCCGCCGGTACTGTGCGGCCGTCAGGCTTGGCCAACGCCACCTTCGCATAGCTTTCCGCCAGTGTCTTGGCGACATCGACATTCAGAGTGATGGCGGCGGCCGCGCCCGCCGGGGATGTGGCACGACGGTGGATGGTGTCCGCCCAATGCAGCTGGCCGCCCAGAATCTCTGCGCTGATGGCGAGCGAGGCGGCAATGCCGTTGCTCATCCCCCACTTGTTGTAGCCAGTCGCGAAAAAGATTCTGCCGCCGCCGCGCGGGAGTTTGCCGAAGAAAGGCATCAGGTTCGCCGCCTGATAGTCCTCCCCGGACCATGTATGCGTCGCTTCCGATCCCGGGAAATGGTGGCGTGCCCAGTCCAGCAGCTCCTCCAGGCGCCGCCGCGGCGACGGCTCACGGCCGACCTGATGCCCGTTTCCGCCCACGAGCAACAGTTCCCGGGCGTCCGTCGGGTAGCTGCGGAGGGACCTGCCCGGAGACTCCGCGGAGAGATACATTCCCGCGGGAACGGAGGTCGAGGACGGAACCCTGAGCGCAGCGGCATAGGATTGCGTCGCCTTGAGCTTCGCGAAGTACAGGCCCCGGTCCAGGATCGGAACGCCCGTGGCCAGCACTACATGGTCCGCCCTGACGACGCCGGCGCCCGCTATGACCGTCAGGCGCATGCCGCGCCCGACGTTCCGGGCCCGCACGCCCTCAAGCAGCACCCCGCCGTGGGCGCGGAAGTCCGAGGCTAGCGCTTCCAGGACGTCCATCGGATTGAACTGCGCCTGATGGCCGAGGCGGATCGCTCGCCGGGTGGCAAAGGGCAGCTCGGTGTCGGCGCTTTCCTCGACGTCCAGGCCGGCTGCCCTGGCTACGGCGAGTTCGGATCCTGTCCGCTCCGCGCCGTCGTCGGTCACGGAAAAAGTGAACGCATCCCGGCGCTGGAACGGAACGCCCTTCTCGTCGAGGTAACGCAGCAGCCACGCCTGTCCTTCCCTGTTGGCCTCGACGTACGCGTTGACGATCTTCTGGGAGTATTGCCGGCGCAGCGCAGACAGGACCGTGCCCTGGAGCAGGGTCAGCTTGGCCGTGGTGTTGCCAGTGGTCCCGGCGCCCACGGTTCTGGCCTCCAGGACCGCAACCCGCATGCCTGACCTCGCAAGCAACAATGCAGTCGCCAGCCCGGTGATCCCGGCGCCCACGACGACGGTGTCGTAGTCCGCCCCCGGGACAAAACGGTCGGAGGTGATGGCCCGCGCCCGGTCCAGCCACAGTGACGTCATGTTAACGTTCCCTCTCGGTTCTGTTGATGTACATGGGCCAGTCGTCGCCGCGGTGAACCGCGGCCGGTCACTTCCCGCGAGACTCCTCCTGCCGCGCGTAGATGTCCAGCAGCGCCGATGCACCGCGGCCGGCGTTTCCTTCCTCGGACAGCGCGGACTTCATGTCCTCGAGCTTCGCTGCACCGGCCGGGAAGGGCGGCAGCAGCGGCACGTCCGGATCGGTCAGCACCTCAAGCACCACGGGACGGTCGGCTGCGAGCGCCCTGTCCCACGCGTCGGCCAGCTGCTCCGGAGCCTCCACCCGGATCCCGGTCAGCCCCAGCAGTTCGGCGTAGCGGGCATAGGGGAAGTCCGGTATTTCCTGGCTGGCCGGGAAACGTGGCTCCGACTCCGTCTCCCGCTGCTCCCAGGTGACCTCGGCCAGGTCCCGGTTGTTGAAGACGCACACCACAAAGCGCGGGTCCGTCCACTCCCGCCAGCGGTGTGCCACCGTGATCAGCTCGGCCACACCGGTCATCTGCATGGCTCCGTCCCCTGCCAGCGCCACGACCGGCCGCTCCGGCCGGGCCAGCTTGGCCGCGATCCCGTAGGGGATGGAACAGCCCATGCTGGCGAGCGTTCCGGACAGATGCGCCGGAACTCCCCGCGGGAGGGTCAGTTGGCGGGCGTACCAGTAGACGCAACTGCCGACGTCGACGCTCAGCTGTGCGTTGTCGGGGAGCCTGGCGCTGAGCTCGCGGACCACACGTTCGGGATTCACCGGATTGGCCGGAACGAGGGAGCGCTCCTCCGCCAGGGCATGCCAGTCCCGCACTTGGCGCTCGATCTCCGCGCGCCAGACGCGGCGGGCGCCGTCGGCTGGCCCGGGGTCAAGCCTGGCTGCGAGCTCCGTGAGTGTCTCCGCGGCATCGCCTACGAGGCCTGCCTCCACCGGGTAGCGGTTGCCGATTTTCCGGCCGTCGATATCAATCTGAACTGTTCGGGCCGAACCCGGTTCGGGATAGAACTCCGTCCAGGGGTCGTTGGATCCGACAATCAGCAGGGTGTCGCAGTTTCCCAGCAGGTGGGCGCTGGCGGTGGAACCCAGATGTCCCATGGTTCCGGCGGCGAAGGGCAAGGTCTCATCGACGTAGGGCTTGCCCAGCAGGCTGGTGGTGATTCCGGCGTCGAGCTGTTCGGCCAGGGCCACGACTTCGGACTGCGCGGCACGGGCACCCTGGCCCACGAGGAACGCCACCTTCCGGCCGGCGTTGAGCACGTCGGCGGCCGCGGCCAGATCCTTCTCGCGGGGAAGAACACGTGCAGGTGTCCATTGGGGCGCCGTGACGACAATGCCGTGCTCGTGCTCCAGCACGGGCGCCGCGGCCTTCTGGATATCGTGCGGCACGATCACCACGCACGGCGAGCGCGTTTCCAGCGCGGTGCGGAACGCCCGGTCCAGCAGCATGGGAAGCTGTTCGGGGGTGCTTGCCATCTGTGCGAACTGGGCGGCGACATCTTTGAAAAGCGTCAGGAGATCAACCTCCTGCATGTACGCCGAGCCCAGGACGCTGCGGCTCTGCTGGCCGATGATGGCCACCACCGGCACGCTGTCCAGCTTCGCATCGTAGAGTCCGTTGAGCAGATGCACGGCACCTGGACCCTGCGTCGACGTCACCACCCCGACCCCGCCGGTGTACTTGGCGTGGCCCACCGCCATGAACGCCGCTGTTTCTTCATGCCGGGCCTGCACGAACTGCACGGCGCCCTCGGACCGGCCAAGGGCACCCATGAAGCCGTTGATGCCGTCGCCGCTGTAACCAAATACCCTGTCCACGCCCCACGATCTGAGACGCTCAACCAGCACATCAGCAACCAGCCGTTCAGGCATATTGGACGCTCCCTACTGTCGATCCGAACCGGACACGTGACCTGCAGTCCGCGGCGGCAGCTATTCCTCGTGCCCCTGGTCGCCGCTCATCTGGTCCTCCGCGGGAGGGGTCTCGCCGGGCGGCACACCTCCACCGGGTTCCAGGCCGGTGATATTGCCCTTGAGCGGATCCGGATTGGCCGAGCTGGCGGCATCCTCAGGCTCGCCCCGCGGATCCTGGCGCTGCTCGCGTTCCGGATCATCCGGGGACTGCGGCTGATCCGGATTGGCAGGATCATTTTCGGGATGGTAGGTGCTCATGATTTTTCCGACCTCCGTAGCTTTGGGTGGCTCTGGACTAATTGTAAGCATACTGATAATGCTGGAACAGTAAGGCGGGGCAGCCCGCAAATCGATACGAGGGAGCAATCTGATGGGAATTGGCGACAGCATCGGAAAAGCCGCAGAGAACGCCATGGAGGACCTCGCGGGCACCTCACGACCGACAGGCGACGCCCACGTGCCGGAGCCCGGGAAGTCCGACGACGACATCCAGGTCCACTCATCCCTTAGCGAGGGATCGAACGCGATGGAAAACTCCGCCGAGGAGGCCGCCGACCGTTCGCAACGGCACCAGCCCACCGCTTCCAGCGCTGCCAGCGCTGCCAGCGACGCCGGTGACACCGGGAGATCAAACGATTCCAGCGGCGCTGCGGAGCCAGGCGAGGATGCCGGGGACGTGCCGCGCGACCTACCGGGGGTGGCCGGTTTACCCAGTTCCGACCCGGACAAGCTGCGTGCGGACCCGTCGGAGGGAGACGAGGACCCGTCCACCAACCTGGGCCGGGGCTGATAGGGGACTGACATGGTTGACAGGATCTCCGAGATCTGGGGTACGCGCACCCCGTACGGCAAGGACGGGCTGTGGCCGGTTCGTGTTGACCAGATGCTCGGCGGCGGGGTGACGGAGGACGACGTTGACCGCTGGGTGCAGTCCGCGTGCGTGCTGTGCAGTAACGGCTGCGCCTGCGACATCGCCGTCAAGGACGGCGCAATGGTGGGTATCCGCGGCCGTGCCGGGGATCTGGTAAACCACGGCCGGCTCGGCCCGAAGGGCCTGTTTGCCAGCTGGCAGGGTGTGTCGCACAAGGACCGTCTGACGCGTCCGCTGATCCGGCAGAACGGCCGGCTCGTGGAATGCGACTGGGACGCTGCGATGGCCAGGATCGTCAGCCGGAGCAGCCAGCTCCTACAGGAGCAGGGGCCTCTGAGCCATGGGTTTTACACCAGCGGGCAGCTCTTCCTTGAGGAGTACTACGCCTTGGCCGTCATCGGGAAGGCCGGGATAGGCACCCCACATATGGACGGGAACACCAGGCTGTGTACCGCCACGGCAGCCACAGCGCTGAAGGAAACCTTCGGAGCCGACGGGCAGCCCGGAACCTACGCCGATATCGACAGCTGCGACGCGATCTTCCTCTATGGCCACAACATGGCAGAGACGCAGACGGTGCTCTGGTCACGGGTGCTGGACCGCCTTGCCGGCCCCGAGCGGCCAAAGCTCGTCTGCGTGGATCCCCGCGACACCGAGGTCGCCCGCGAGGCCGACGTTCTCCTCGCTGTCCGGCCCGGCACGAACCTGGCGCTCATGCACGCCCTGGTCCACGAAGTGCTCAGCAACGGCTGGGAGAATGCAGACTACATCCGCGCTCACACCTTGGGATTCGACGATCTCAGGGCCGCGGCCGAGCCCTGGACGCCCGAAGCGGCGGCCGAGACCTGTGGCATCCGCGCAGCGGACATCAGGGAGGCGGCCCGGATCTTCGGCACTTCCGGCAGGGTCCTCTCGACCGTGTTGCAGGGCTTCTACCAGTCTTCCCAGGCCACGGCCGCTTCCTGCCAGGTCAACAACCTCCATCTGCTCCGCGGCATGCTGGGTCGGCCCGGCTGCGGGGTGCTCCAGATGAACGGCCAGCCCACTGCCCAGAACAACAGGGAATGCGGAGCAGACGGCGACCTTCCGGGATTCCGGAACTGGGAGAATCCCGAACACGTCAACGAGTTGGCCGCGCTCTGGGACGTGGAGCCGATGGTTATCCCCCATTGGGCGCCCCCGACCCACGCCATGCAGATCTTCCGCTACGCCGAGCAGGGCTCCATCACGTTCCTGTGGATCTCAGCCACGAACCCCGCAGTGTCCATGCCTGAACTCCGCCGGATCCGGGAGATCCTCGCCCAGGATGAACTGTTCCTCGTTGTGCAGGACCTCTACCTCACCGAGACGGCGCAAGCCGCCGACGTCGTTCTGCCGGCTGCCGGATGGGGCGAAAAGACCGGGACATTCACCAATGCCAACCGCACCGTCCACCTCTCCGACAAGGCTGTCAACCCGCCCGGGGCGGCCCGCAGCGATCTGGACATTTTCCTCGACTACGCACGCCGGATGAATTTCACCACCCTTGGCGGAAGACCACTGCTGGCGTGGTCCGGGCCGGAGGACGGCTTCGAGGCATGGAAAAAATGTTCCCGCGGCCGGCCCTGCGACTACACGGGCATCACCTACGAAAGGCTGCGCGGCGGCAGCGGAATACCCTGGCCGTGCAATGAAGAGAACCCCGACGGGCGGGAACGGCTCTACGAGGACGGCGTGTTCCCCACGGACCCCGGTTATTGCGAGAGCTACGGCCACGAGCTGCTGACCGGCGCCACGGTGGGCCCGCAGGCCTTCCGCGCCCAGGCCCCTGCCGGCCGTGCTCTCCTCAAAACAGCGGCGTACCATCCCCCGCACGAGGAACCCGACGCGGACTACCCGCTGCGGTTCACCACAGGGCGCACGGCCTATCATTTCCACACCCGCACGAAGACGGGCAGGGCACAGCCGCTTTCGGCGGCCGCGCCGAAGGCATGGGTGGAATTGGCCGTCGAAGACGCCGACGGGCTGGGGATTTCCGAGGGCGACATGGTCCGCGTTAGCTCACGCCGGGGGCACATTGACGTGCCCGCCCGTGTGAGCAGCATCCGTCCCGGTACTGTCTTCGCCCCGTTCCACTACGGCTACTGGGACGCCGGCGGAAGTCCCGGCCTCCACCCGACGGCGGCCAATGAACTGACCCTGACCGAATGGGACCCGGTATCAAAACAGCCGATGTTCAAGAACGCGGCCGTCCGGGTGGTCAAGATCGGTGAAGCCACCGGACCCGCGCCCGCGCCGACGACGACCGCCTCGCGCCCCGCCGCTGCACGAGGCGCCGCCCTCGTACCGGCTACCGCCGGTGGCGAAGCGGCCCACGCCTCAGAATCGCTCAACGCCGCCGCGCCACCGCGGTTCCCCCATGCCATCCGAAATTCACGCGAAGAAGGCCGGCCGTGAACCTGAACATCTACCTGGGGATGCTTCGCCAGGCCGAACAGACCCTTGCCGGATCCTTCCGCCAAGTCGCAGACGGTCACGGCGCCGAACCCGACGTTCATTTCCTGTGTTACACCCTGGCTGAGCAGTGCGAACGACACGGAAAACTCCTGGTCCCGGTCGTCCAGCGGTACGGGGAGGACCAGTCAGACAACGAACCGGAGCGGCTGCACGCCCAGGGGCTGTCGGAAACACGGAGCGGCCCGGTAGGACTCCTGCGTGACCTGCAGGACCTGTACCTGCTCGCCAGCCTCGTGGACATCACCTGGACCATGGTCAAGCAGGCAGCCTCCGCCCTGCACGACGAAAAACTGCTCTCTGTCGTGGACCAATGCGACTCCGAGACGGGCATCCAGCTTCGATGGCTACAAACCAGGATGAAGCAGGCTGCCCCGCAGGCGCTCGTCGCGGCGCGCTGACGAGACGCGGAAGGAGACGACGATGGCCACGCGGATTTCGGTGCTGGACCGGCTCAAGCGGAACCAAAAATCCCTCGGGGCGGGAATCTACGCGGCCCTGCTCTCGCTCGTCGTCCTTGCCCTAAGCGGCACGGTGGGGCTGCTCGTTCATCTGCCCTGGCTCTTTCCGAGCCTCGGGCCGACGGTCATGCTCTTCTTCGAATCCCCCGAACAGCCCGCGTCCCGACCCACGAACACGATCGTCGGCCACGGCACGGGGCTCATCGCCGGAGCCCTTTGCCTCTCCGCCTTCGGATTGCAGAACAGGCCGTCGGCGCCGGTCGGCGGGTTGACCGCTATGCATGTTCTCGCGGGCGCCCTTTCCGTGGCGCTGACAACCCTGGTGCTGACAACGCTGCGCATGCCACATCCTCCGGCGGGAGCGACAACCCTCATCGTCAGCCTCGGAGTCCTGACGACCCCCGTGCAACTGCTCTCCATGGCAGGGGCCGTCCTCCTCGTAACGGCTGCAGCGTGGGGCCTGAACATCCTGTTGGGAACCCGCCCGGCTGCGAAGACACCGGCATAGCCATGCTGATGACTCCTGACTCGTTCCGCGGGCGCCGCATCCCCTCTTGGAAAAGTGATGGCACCGAGAATCCGAGGCGTGCCAGCGACGATATTTGCGGAGACCGCGCAGCTCAGAACGCCCCGGCTGCCAGGGTCAGCGCGAGCACGATCATGAACACCGATATTGCCCCATCCAGGACCCGCCAGGCGGCCGGTTTGGCGAAGACTGGCGCCAGCAGCCGCGCGCCGTAGCCGAGCCCGCTGAACCAGAGGACGCTGCCGGTCACGGCCCCGGCGGCGAAGAACCAGCGGCCGTCCGCACCTTGGGAAGACGCGAGTGAACCAAGCAGGACCACCGTGTCCAGATACACGTGCGGATTCAGCCACGTGATCGACAAGCACGTCAGGATGGCTGCCAGGCGCTTCATTCCCCCGTCCGGGCCCACCGTCTCCAGGCGCGCCGGATGCAGCGCCCTGCGGGCGGAGAACACCGCATAGACAAGAAGGAACCCCGCCCCGGCCCAGCGGACAACGTCGACGGCGAGGGGCGCGGCCTGGGTCAGGCCGCCGATGCCGGCCACCCCGAGCAGCATGAGAACCGCGTCGCTCACGATGCAGATGAGAACGATCGGGAGCACGTGTTCCCGGCGCAGGCCCTGACGGAGAACGAAGGCGTTCTGCGCGCCGATCGCCACGATGAGGGACAGGCCGGCACCCAGCCCGGTCAGGAGGGCAGCAATCGATGCGGTAGGAGTCACCCCTTGACAGTAGGCAGTCTGCGAGAATTAGTACAGCTAATCTTTCTTCACCACCCTTAGGAGGGCTAATCATGGAGTTCAATGCGGATCATTTGCGGACCCTGGCGGCCGTTATTGACCACGGCGGTTTCGAGAGCGCGGCCGATGCTCTGCACGTCACGCCCTCGGCGGTCAGCCAGCGGGTCAAGGCGCTGGAGCAGGAGGTGGGCCGGGTGCTGGTCCTGCGCGTCAAGCCCGCGCGGACAACCGAGCCCGGGAGCGTGCTGCTGCGCCTGGCACGCCAGATGGCCCTGCTCGAAAGTGAAGCAGTCGGCCAACTGGGGCTGGAGGGTCCCACGGCCCGGCCACGGGTCCAGTTGGTCGTCAACGCGGACTCCCTCTCCACCTGGGTCCTTCCCGCCTTGGCTGCCCTGCCTGACATCAGCTTCGAGATCACTGTCGATGACCAGGAGCACTCGACCGACAGTCTCCGGAACGGCATCTCGATGGCCGCCATCACCTCGGACCCGAATCCGGTCCAGGGATGCCTCGTGAGGCCGCTGGGGATCATGCGGTACCGGGCAGCGGCCAGTCCATCGTTCGTGCAGCGGTGGCTGCCCGAGGGGTTGACCGACAGTGCGCTCAAGGACGCGCCCCTTCTGGTGTTCGACCGCAAGGATGCCCTGCAGGACCGCTACCTGCGTCAGCGGCTCGGATCCGCCGCGGCACAGCCCCCGCGCCACTACGTCCCGGCGTCCTCGGACTTCCTACGGGCGGCCGAATTCGGCCTGGGATGGGGGATGCTGCCCGATATCCAAACGGAGAGCCTCGTCCGGGCCGGCTCCCTGGTCATCCTCGACCACGCCCGCTGGATCGACGTGCCACTCCATTGGCAGCAATGGTCAGTGGAGTCCTCCACGCTCGCGCTGGTCGCAACGACTCTTTCCAAAGCGGCGGCGGTCGACCTGCGCTGCTGACAGCGAGTCAGCCGCAAAACCGGCACACACTGGCGGGCCCGGCGGGCTCCGGCGTAGGCTGGGCTGAAGTTAACACGGAGCGGGCTTGGTCGTCAGCCGCGAGGCCTCTTTGCCGTTTAAATGCCACTCGTCCCAAGACTCCACGTGGGCAAATTGAAGGCTGGTAAGGGCTATGAAAACAATGGTGTTGGCAGTTGTTGGCGTCGCTGTGGTTCTTCTGCTGATCGGCCTGACCGTGGAGAGACTCGGCTTTCTACTAGGGGTGGCACCGATCTTATTGGTCGTCGCTGTCGCACTTCTGATCCTGAATCGTACCCGGGGCCACCGCATCCCCTGACAGAACCGTGAAAGCACCGGGAACCGCCAGCGGCGCGGCCCGCCAGTGCAGAACTCCTCCATGAGGGTTCCTTAACCTCCCTTTCATCTGCGCCTCATCGTTGTCGGTCATGCTGAGTGACACGAAATAACTGACGCCGGGAAGATGGCAACGCTGCGGGAGGACCACGGTGAAACCGCTACGGATAGTGCCTGGCCCACACGATGCCACCGGAGCGGGGTTCCGCTTATTCCTGGGCAGGCCCGGGCTACTCAAGGGGCGGGGCCGCCCCTTGCCGGCCGACAGAAAATGGGGCTTCCGCCGGCTCCTGGAGCTGATCACATGAGCCGGCACGCTTCTGTCCCGCGGTCCGCGGACGACGAGACCGGAACAACCTGGCAGGTCCACCGGGTCTGGTTCGACAAGAAGCCAGGAGACTACGTACTGGAGGTCCGGACCCCGGGGCGGAGCGGCGTCCGGGGAGCCCATCTTCGGAACGGGCACTATGAGCTGGCATCCCCGGACGACCCGCAGCTGCCGGCCCTCCGGGCGGAAACGCAGCACGGGGAACTCATTTCGTATCGGCCCCACCGGCGTGCGGTCATCCGGGCCGAGGGCCGCTACATCAAGGTCTTTCGTCCCGGCGAAGCCATTGAAGCCGCCGAACGCTGCGTACAGATGGACATCCTCCTGGACCCCAGCGCCTTCACCGTGCCGAGGATCCTTCACGGCTCCGACGATACCCTCGTCTTCAGCTCCCTTCCCGGACAGACGCTGCACGAGCTGGGCGAGGAGCACTCCGCACTTGGTGACAAAGCGTTCGCCAGCGCATGGGAGAAATGGTCGCGTGCCTGGATCGCTCAACTGGGCGCCCCATACGACACCGCCACCCGTAGGGTTTTTGCCACGCTGCCGCTCCACTCACCCGAGGTGGAGGCCACAGAAGTATGGCGACGGCTAAACCGGTGGATGCGTCACTATGAACACGTGCCCGAGTTGACGTCTCGAGCCGGCGCCTTACGTGCCGCTGCAGCGGAAGTGACAAGGAATTTGCTAGGGGCGGCACCGGATCCACTCGTGTTGGCGCACGGAGATCTCCACGACAACCAGATTCTCGTCGGGGACAGCTCCCCCCTCGGATTGCTGGATTTCGACGACGCAGCCCAGGCAGAAGCCGCCCTTGACCTTGCCATTCTGGATGTCCATCTGGAACTTCGCCTACGAAAAAACCGCATGGCCCCTGAACGGTACTCCACAGCGCACGCGGAGGTAATTGCCGTTGCCGAGGCACTGCAGGTGAGTCCTTCCCGCTTCCAGGCCTACTCGGATGCCATCTGGCTCCGTCTGGCCTGTGCTGCTCTCCCCGGGCGGTCGTCGCTGGCCACCGCGGTTCTCGGCGAACGAACGTGCGCGGCGTCCACGAGGGCAAACGGCGCCGCCGCTTTCTGAAACGCTGGACAACGGCCACGCCCGGACATGCACGCAGCCGGCGTAGCACGATGCCGGCCGGTGACGTGCCCGTCATCAGAACCGGTGCGGAATGTTGAAGGGAGTAATGATGTCGATTTTGGAGGCGTCGCCGGCGTTGGCATCGGGCAGGGCACCGTGGGCGTGCATGATGATCCGGCAGCATCGTTGGATGTCTTGTTGCAGGTCATGATGCAGCACCGCACTCATAGTTCCCTCGCGCAGCAGCGCCACGTTGTCAGGGCCGAGGTCGTGGCCGATAAAAACCTCGGGCTTGCGGCCGGCCGCTTCAAAGGCGTCCTTGATGCCGGCGTTGCCGCCGCCGATTGAGTAGACGGCACGGAGGCCGGGGTGCGCTGCCAGGGCTTCGCCGATCAGGAGCCGGGTCGTCTGGTCCAGCCCGTCGCTGCCGGGCAAATACACGACGGCCCGGCCAGGGTCCATGGCCCGCATGGCGGCGCGGAATCCCATCTCCCGTTCCTCCTCGCCACGGAAAAAGTCGTTGCTGACCGTCACGGCGACCGTTCCGGGGCGGGTGCCCATCCACTGGTGGATCAGGTAGGCGGCCGTTGCGCCAGCGGACCGGTTGTCCATGCCCACGTACGCGACCCGGCGGCTGGCCGGAATATCAGTGACCAGGGTGACCACCGGGATCCCAGCTTCGGCCAGCCGGTCGACGGCGGCCGTGACCGACGGCACGTCCGGCGCCTTGAGGACGACGCCATGGCTGCCCCGCTTAGCGATCCTGTCCAGTTCGGCCACGCATTCATCCGCGTTCCACTGCTCGTGCAGGTGGAAGCGGGCCCGGAATACTGCCGGCCGCAGCAGCGGAAGCACCGACTCCAGCGCGTGCTTCACCGAGGAGGTGAACCGTGCGGGGGCATCGGCTACGACGTCGATCATGAACCGTCGCCCGGTCAGCTCCAGTTGAAGCCGCTGGGCTTCCAGGTCCCTGATGGCCTGCCGCACCTGGCCGACAGTGCTCTGCCGCACGCCGGGACGCCCGTGCAGGACGCGGTCCACGGTCGCGTCGCTGACCCCGGCCTGACGGGCAATTTCCCGGACCGAATACGGATGGGCCATGAAAACTCCTCCGCGCTAGGAAAAGCTGAGGTCTTTTTGACGGGTTTTGGGGCTAGCAAAGACTCTCCCACCAGTTCACGCTGGATGACAAGAGACCCGCACCCTGGAAGGAAAGCCCGATGACCGAAACCGAATCCCCGTGCCTCCCGGGCCTGTAAGGAGTGTCGCATGTGCGGTGGCACCGGCGGGCAGACGGTCATCACCGTCGTCCCGCGCAGCCGGACCACGCGATCAGGCGCAGGTGATGGCTTCCTGATGGATAGCTGCCTTGGGCCGGAGGGGTCTGAGGCCGGAAGCCGCTGACTAGACGCAAAAACACAAACTGCTGGAACCCTGTTTCAAGGAGGAAACACCATGACCACCACCCACTCCCACGCCGTGGGCGCCAACGGCCCCCAGTGGTTCGTTGAGGGCAACTGCCGGCTCCGGGACTTCGCCGACCTGGTCACCCAGGAAACCAGGATCGAGGACTACGCATATGCCGACGCCGTCGAGCAGAATGTCCTGATCTACGGCAAGCGCCTTCACAGCTACCTGGACACACCGGAAGAACGCACCGATGTGCAGGCCGAACTCATTCGCGCCTTGAGCACCGGCCCCGGCATCGTCGTGTTCAAAGGTGCTTTCGACCCCGCAGTTATCGACCGGGCCACCGAAGCCTTCGACAGGATCATTGCCGAACAGAAGGCCTCCGGCGCCGCCGCCGGAGACCACTTCGCCAAGCCCGGCGCCAACGACCGCGTCTGGGGCGCTCTGGACAAGCTGGCCATCCGGGACCCGGAAGTCTTCGCCGGCTACTATTCCAACGACATTCTGGCCCTCATCTCCGAAGCCTGGCTCGGCCCGAACTACCAGGTCACCTCGCAGGTCAACGTCGTCAACCCCGGCGGTGCCGCCCAGACCGCCCACCGCGACTACCACCTCGGCTTCATGTCCGCAGCGCGGGCTGCACGCTACCCGGCCCACATCCATGTCCTCTCCCCCGCGCTCACCCTGCAGGGCGCGGTGGCGCACTGCGACATGCCCGTGGAATCCGGGCCCACGCTCTACCTTCCGCACTCCCACAAGTACGACGCCGGATACCTCGCCTTCCACCGCCCGGAGTTCACACGCTACTTCGAGGAAAATTACGTGCAGCTGCCGCTGGCGAAGGGCGACGCGGCCTTTTTCAACCCGGCCCTGTTCCACGGCGCCGGGCACAACAAGTCCGCGGATGTCCGCCGCATGGCCAACCTGCTGCAGGTCTCGTCCGCCTTCGGCCGGGCCATGGAATCGGTGGACCGGGCCGCCATGTCAGGGGCCCTGTACCCGACACTTCGGCAGCTCAAGGCCCGCGGCGCCGGTGAGAGGTTCCTGCGCAACGTGATCGCCTCATCCGCCGAAGGCTACGGCTTCCCCACGAACTTGGACCGGGACCAGCCGGTCGGAGGAATTGCCCCTGAATCGCAGGCCGAGCTCATCTGGCGCAGCCTGGCGGAAGACGCCTCCGAGGAAACCGTCGCCAGAGAACTTGAAGCGGCCAGGCGGCGCCGCCTCACGGACGGGCAGTAGGCAAAAGTGACAGCACAGAAAAAACTCAACATCGCGCTCTTCGGCTCCGGACGGATCGGTAGGGTCCACGCAGCGAACCTCGCCGCCCACCCCGGTGTCAATCTCGCGTGGGTAGCCGACCCCGTCGTCGACAGCGCCCGCGAGGTCGCCGGACGGTACGGGGCCCGCGCCGCCGGAACCACTGACGAGGTCTTCGCCGACCCTTCTTTGGATGCCGTCCTGATCTGTTCGCCAACGCCGACACACGTCGATCTCATCCGGGCCGCCATCGGCCGGGGCATAGCTGTGCTGTGCGAAAAACCAATTGACCTGGACATTGAACGGGTCCGGAGCTGCGCGGCGGACCTCGCCGGGAACACGTCCCAGTTGATGATGGGCTTCAACCGGCGTTTCGATCCGGCCTTCGCCGCGCTGCACCGACGGGTGGCAGCAGGCGAGATCGGGCGGCTGGAACAGCTGACCATTATCAGTCGTGATCCGGCGCCCGCCCCCGCCGCCTACATCGCCGCTTCCGGAGGAATCTTCCGGGACATGAGCATCCACGACCTGGACATGGCCCGGTTCTTCATCCCGCACATCGTGGAGGTCACCGCACACGGCGCGAACGTGTTCAGCGACTACGTCGCCGACGCGGGAGATTTCGACTCCGCCGTCCTGACCTTGCGCGGAGGGGACGGAGAACTCGTCAGCATCACGAACTCCCGGCACAGCGCCTACGGCTACGACCAACGGCTCGAGGCCTTCGGCGGTCAGGGAATGCTGCGCGCGGACAATATTTCACCGACCACGGTCCGCAGCTTCGGCACCCTGGCTGTGGAGGGCGCGGACCCCTACGAGCCGTTCTTCCTGGAACGCTATGCCGCCGCATACAGGTCCGAACTGGACCGCTTTATCGAGTCCGTCCGCACCCGTACCCCGTGTTCGCCCGGCTTCGACGACGGCATGGCGGCACTGGTCCTTGCCGACGCCGCCGCCGAGTCAGCCGCGACAGGCAAAACCATCACCGTTGAAGGAGCCCTGCAAAAATGACGGCACCAGGCCTCATGAAAGACACCATCGTCCTCATCAGCGGAGGCACCCACGGGCTCGGGGCCGGCATCGCACGGCACGCTGCCGCGGAGGGCGCCGCCGGCATCGCCATCACGGGACGTTCCGTCGAGGCTGGGGCGAAAATCGCCAAAGACCTTACCGAACTCGGCACCCCCACGGCCTTCCTCCCGGCCGACCTCGCCGACACGCAACAAGCCAGCAGCACCGTGGCCAGGACGATCGAGCTCTTCGGTCGGCTCGACGCCGTCGTCAATGCCGCCGGCCTCACCACGCGGGGCAGCATGACCGACACCACCCCGGAACTCTTCGACGAACACATCGCCGTAAACCTCAAAGCACCATTCTTCATCATGTCCGAAGCCATCAGGCACCTGAAAGAACGTGGCGCGGGCGGCAACATCGTCAACATCATTTCCATGTCCGAGCACGCAGGCCAGCCCTATTTGGCCCCGTACGTCGCCGCAAAGGCGGGCCTGGCCGGAGTGACCCGCAATGCGGCCCACGCCCACCGATGGGACCAGATCAGGATCAATGGCATCAACATCGGCTGGACCGCGACCGACGGTGAGGACCTCATCCAGCGGCGGTTCCACGGTGCCGGAGATGACTGGCTCGAAAAGGCCAACGCCTCCGTGCCGATGGGAAAACTGGGTCAGATCGACGAAATCGCCGAGTTCGTGGTCTTCCTGCTCTCCTCCCGAAGCGGCGTCGTGACCGGATCCGTGATCGACTGGGACCAGAACGTGCTTGGCGGTTCCGACTGACGTGTGGACCCAACCCCACAAGGCCCGGAAAGACGATCCGCAACGCTCTCCTGCTTGCCCAAGGTGCCTGCTGGATCTACGGTGGATCTGAGCCGCGCCCTAGCACGGCTCAAGTTGACCTAGACATGTATCTACCCGGTCGGAAGGCCCAGGGAGGCAAAGCATGACGCTGTATCAGCCCGAACCCGTTGAGATCTCCACCAGAATGCGTCCCGGAGAGTGGACGGAGGAAAGTCTCGCTGCGCTCGTGGCCTCCTACCGGGATGAGCTGCTGACAATGGGGGCGCCGGCTTCGGATATTGAAGTCGTCACGGACCATGATGAAAACGGCGGGGTCAGCGTCGTCGCGACGTGGATCAAGGCGGACACGGAAAGCGACGAAGCCGCACCCGGCCACGGCGCCGGCTGAGCCCCGTCGGTCTTTCGTCATGACCGGCGGTTGAGTTGCCGCAACGCCGCCGCGATGTCCGCGACACTCTGGACCCCCCGCGGACGGTTGTGCCGGGAATGGCGACACTGAATGACGGATCGGCCTGCCGAGGGAGGGAGACTTCCCCGATGAAGTCGAGCCCGTCCGCAGTGAACGCAACGGCGGCGCGGGCAACGGGACCCCTGCCGTCGTCGTGGCCCATCCAGTTGCGGGTCACGGTATAGGCGGGCACGGCATCCAACCCCATCGCGGCGGCCCACCCGGCCATCGCTGCCGGAACGTAGGCGAGCGCTTGGGCCAGAAGCCGCTCGCGTGACTCGGTCCGCCGCCGGCCCTCTCTGGCGATGATTTTCTCTGCCTCGTCGCGTAGACCCATGGCTCCCCCCAGTTTTCGTTTCCCAGTTGTACGACGCAAGACGCGCCGGTCAACAGGGCCGAATGGCACTCTCTGGGGGTCGTATTCCAAACGGGAGCAGTCAGGTCCTGCCCTTGATTCGGGCTGTTGCTGGCGCCGTCCACGGGTTCTCCGGCCAGGGATGCTTCGGATAGCGCCCGCGCATCTCGGCACGGACCTGAGCGTATGGTCCGGACCAGAAGGAAGCCAGATCGTCTGTCACGGCCAAGGGCCGCCTCGCCGGCGAGAGCAGGTGGAACAGCACGGGCACCCTGCCGCCCGCCAGCCTCGGCGTCTCGGCCCAGCCGAAGCACTCCTGCAGCTTGACCGCCACGACCGGCCGGCCGTCGTCGTCCACGTCCGGGTAGTCGATCCGCACCCGCGAACCGCTCGGCACCTCGAGCCACTCCGGGGCCAGCTCGGCCAGCCGGGACGCGTCCGGCCACGGCAGCAGCCGCCGCAACGGATCGGCCAGATCGATCCCGTTCATGGCTGCCCCGCCGGCCAGCGCCTCGAGCTCCGGCGCCAGCCACTCCTGTACCCGGGCCAGCAACGCCTGCTCGGCAACATCGGGCCAGGGATCGCCGAGTTCCCGATGCAGCAGGGCGAGGCGGCGGCGCAAGGCACCCGCCGCCGTCGACCACCCGATCGTTCCCAGTCCTTGCGTCTCCAGCGCGCGGGCCACCGCAGCGCGTCCCTCCTCCGCGGAGGGCCGTACCGGCGTCGACGACAAGGCGATCGCTCCCAGCCGGCGTTCCCGCCGAGCGGTGACCCGGCCCTGGCTAAACCGCGCCTCCACCGTTTCACTCAGGAGATGCCGGGCGGCGGCCTCTGCCGCGTCCGGCGACAGCGGCGCGGCGGAACGGATGAGCGCGCCGGTTCCCGCCGCGTCGCGCCCTTGCGCCCGGGACACCTCGGCCACCGCCAACCACTCGTGCCCGGTCAGCGGGCTGCCGGCGGGCAGACCCGCCCGCGTGCCGGACGAAAGCAGGTAGCGCTCCGGTCCAGCGCCCGCGACGCGGCGCGCTACCCGGTCCGGGAACGCGAGGGCGACGACGAATCCCACGGCCTCCGTGCTGGTCACCGGCGCGGCGAGCGGGAAGGGCACGACGCAGGACACCTCCTGGCGTGCGATCGTCTCCATCCGGCGGACATCCTCCGCCCAGCGGCGGGCTGCCGGCTCCTTCCCTGCCCGCAGCGTGGCCAAAAGCCGCGTGAGATCAGCGCCGGGGGCACGCTGGTCCCCGGAAACGAGCGCCACGGCCTGCGCTGCCGCCCGGTCGCCCACGGCGGCGGCGCCGTCCAGAAGGGCGCGGGCCAGCCGCGGATCGGAAGGCACCCGCGCCAGGGCCTTGCCCAGATCGGTGGCGAGGCCGTTCGGTTCCACCGCGCCGAGCTCCCGGAGCACCTCGACGGCCTCATCCATGGCGGCCGGTGGCGGGGCGTCGGGAAGCGCCAGTCCGTGGCCGCCGGGCGATCCCCAACAGGCCAGGACCAGAGCGGCACCGGTCAGGTCTGCCACCGCGATCTCCGGCGTCGGGTGCGCCGGTGCGGCACCGAAGGCCTTCTGGTCGTAGCAACGGACCACCCGTCCGGGTCCCTGACGGGCGGCTCGACCGGCGCGCTGTTCGGCGGACGCCCGGGAGCAGGACACGGTCACCAGCCCGGACATGCCGCGGTTGGAGTCACGCCGCGGCTCGCGGGAGAGCCCCGAATCGACGACCAACCGGACCCCGGGAACCGTCAGGGAGGATTCGGCGAGCGCCGTCGAAACGATGATCCGCGCTGGCCCGCCGGGTTTCCGCCCGGAGACGGCGCGGTCCTGCGCCGCCGGATCAACCTGGCCGTGAAGCTCCAGCACCTCCGCATCGACCCGGCCGCGCAGGCGGGCAGCGACATGGGCAACCTCCCACGCACCCGGGACGAAGACCAGGGCGTCGAGGTCCAGGCCGGCGGACAGCGCTTCGAAATGTGCTGCCGCGGCCGTGTCCGCCACATGGTTTAAAAAGGCGCGCGTCACTCCCCTTTCGTCCAGTCGCGGCACCGCCGACGGCGCCCAGGCCACCTCCAGGGGATGCAACACGGACGGACAGTCAACGATGGGAGCCGGCCCGCCGCCGGCGTTCTCCCCGAGGGCGCCCCCGATCAGGGCGGCGAATCGTGGCGCGTCCAGGGTCGCCGACATGGCCACGAGCGTGAGGTCACCGCGCAACTGGCGGACCTCGGCCAGCATGCCGAGCAGGAGATCGGTCTCCAGTCCGCGCTCGTGGACCTCGTCGAGGATGACGGCGTCAGTGGTCCCTAGCCCCGGATCCGCCAGCAGGCGGCGCAGCAGGATCCCCGGGGTGACAAACTCAATCAGGGTCTCCGGGCCCGTCTGGCGTTCCCCGCGCACCGTGTAGCCCACGCGGTCCCCGAGCCGGCTGCCGTCCAGGGCGGCAAGGCGCCGTGCTGCCGAGCGCGCTGCGACGCGGCGGGGTTGGGTCACGACGACGCGCGGGGGCTTTTTCCCTGCGGCGGCCTCGGCCGCCATGTTGGCGAGCAACGGCGGAACCAGTGTGGTTTTGCCCGTGCCCGGGGGCGCCTGCACCACTGCGGCTGCTGCCGAACCTCCCGTACGCAAGGCGTCGGCGAGCTCCCCCAGCGAGTCCGCAAAGACAAGACCCGCCCCAATGGAGGCCAGATCGAAGAGCTCGTGGGCGCGTGTGCGGTTCCGAGGGATGAGGGGAGAAGTCACGCATCCATTGTGCCTACAAACTGCGTGCCCTGCGCTCTGGCTTGGGTCGGCGGGCGCCATCGCGGTGCCGCACCCACGAAACGTACGTCAGACTGGAAGTTCGCGATCAGCAAGGCAGGAACACATTGATTAATCTCCAGCAGGATACCGAAGGCTTCATCCGCATGAACCGGCACTTCCCTGACAGCTCGACGGTTTCGATCACTTTCACCGACGGCTCGGCTGAGGTGGCCACCGGCCGGCAGCTCAACGAAATCTATGACGAAGCCCTGGCCGTGTACCGGGCACAGAACCACCTGGATGCGAAAGGATACTCACGGGGCCCGAGGAAAACCGTCCACCCCACGAACAAGATCGAATTCGTGCCAGTTCATAGCGGCCAGTTCATACCAGAATGACCACGCCATAGCGCCGTTCTTCGCTCATGGGCAGATCATCCACCCATGACGCGACTGTGCAGGGACTAGACAGTTGCACGGACCGAAACCATGGCACCGTGCTGCCACCAGCACGATGCCGGATCGGCGTATTGGACAGCACGGTGTTGCCCTCGAGGTACTGGTAGGCGGCCGCATTCTGGTTCACGAACGGTTCGATCGGGACGCCGAGCTCTCGGCAGTAGTCGAGGGTCACGTGATGCTGCGCTATCCGGGCCGGACCGGGGTTCACGTACTGGTCATTGGAGAATGTTGCCGTCTGCGTGTTGCCCTTGAGGTCCGTCTCCTCGGTCCCGCCCCGGACGGTCCAGTTTCGGCCGCCCGGCCTGTTGCGGGCCTCAAGAATGGCTACCTGGTAGCCCGCCTTTCGCAGTTCATAAGCAGCCGTCAGTCCCGCCATGCCGCCGCCCAGCACGACAACGCTATGCCTGCGGCCGTGGAGGTCACCTGAACCCGGCGCCACAAAATCGGGGGTATCCGCCGCCGCGGGGGTTAGCCCCATCGCGCTCATGGTGGCGTACAGAACGCCGGCGCCTCCTGCCATTCCCACGTGCCGACGAAAATCGCGGCGGGTAGCAGGCATCTTCACCTCCCGAAAAATGGTTGGGGACAACTGTTCGCTGGCCCGGTGTCTCTGGCGCCTAGGGACCTGCACCACGAGGTGGTGCCAGGTCGCCAGTCCGGCGACCTGGCCCAGGGCGATGCAAGCGAAGGAGCCGTAGGGGGAAGCGACTGCACGAATCCCCTTCCCCGAAGCACCCGCGACCCCCATTCTGGCGAGCTGGTGCATGTCACGCTCGCCGCCTCTAGCCTTCCGGCCAACCGCATGTCGGAGGCGACGTTATCCCTGCCGAACAGGAACCGCACGGGTCTTTTAGTCCTAGCTTGGGTCACAAGGGTCCCGGTTTCGTTCGGCGGCGATTCCCGGCGTCGGTAACTGCCACTCCGATCAGAGGGATAACGGCCCCCATAGCGGCTACGAATGCCGGGGCAAGAGGGCTCAGGCTCGCAAGCACTGCCAACGCTCCGATGCCGGCGAGATCGGATGTCCATCGGTATCCCAGCACTTGCCGGATGAAGACCCCACGGGCAGCAAGGAAAAGAACCGGCCCTCCATAAAGAAACAAAACCGTTTCCAGGTCCGGGCGGACAACTGGATCACTGATCACCAGTCGGTCACCGATGGCCACAAGGATCAGGCCAGCGAGCAGCACGACCAAGGCGTTGCCGGCCAAGATACCGGGCCGGAACTGGTCATCAGCAGAAGCCAGCGTCTCCAGAGTCTTTTGTTCAAGGCGATGGAAATAGCACCACCAGACGGCGACACTCCCAGCCAAAGCTACCGACCCTGTCAGGAGTATTAAGGGGTCCGCCAGATTGTCCGCAATGGCTTGGCCGGTTGAAAGGACCGTCTCGCCCAGTGCGATCAGGTAGAACAGCGCGAACCGCTCAAAGATCCTCTCCCCCGCAAGCGGAACCTGGCTTCCTTCAGTTTTCCGGCCCGGCAGCCGGTGCGCCAGGATATGGCCTAGCAGGTCAATCGTGGCACCAACACCCCAGAGCAGCAGGCGGAGTTCGTGGCCCAAAAAGGCGCCGGCAATCCAAAAGGGCGCACTCATACACCCCCAGATCAGCGTGCGCACGAAGTGGTCGTGGGTGGGTGGGTCAAGTCCCACGGTGAGCATCCACGCACCCCTGCCGAGCTGGATGAGGAGATAGCTCGCCGCGAAAAGCCAGCCGAAGGCCCCGAACGCGGCCCCGATTGAGGCGTTCATGAACAGTGCGATCAACATGACGATCAGCAGCATCCACTGCACCTCAAGCCGGGCCAGGTTCAGCAGCGTTGCCGCCCATGTCGTATACACCCACACCTTATACACGCCCAGTAGAAGCACCAAGGTTTCAGCGGCACCCATCCATGAAGGATGCTCCAGTAAGTGATGGGACAGCTGCGATACCGCGAAGACAAAGACGAGATCAAAGAACAGCTCAAGGCGCGTTACGGGGTCTGCGGAAGCCTCAGAACGTGCAAGCGATTGGGCGCGGCGGATCATCTTTATCCTCCACTGGGTTTCGGGACGGACGGACATGCCTCTCCCCTTCGAAAAGGCTGACTACGGTCACACAGAGAAGTCAAGGGCCGATGATTTGACCGGCCGGCGGTCCGGGCTTCGAGACCAATGTGGACCAGGCTCTGCCATTTAGGACGCGGGATCACCGCGGAGGTCCCGCCGACCCTGCCTCGAAGGCCTGGGCCTCAGCCTGGTCGGCGGCCGTCCCGCGGAGGACGTAAAGTTGATGCGGAAGTTTCCAACGAAGGAGCCTTGATGCAGGACCGTATCCGTAACGCCGACATCTTCAGCCGGCTGATGTCCGCTGAGCAGGCTGCTGGTCTAATCAGACCCGGCATGACGGTGGCCATGAGTGGCTTCACCGGCGCGGGATATCCGAAAGCGGTGCCACAGGCCCTGGCGACCCGGATGGAGGCAGCCGGCGCGGGCGAGCCGTTCCGGATCAAGGTCCTCACCGGCGCATCCACAGCCCCCGAACTCGACGGGGCCCTGGCCAAAGTCAACGGAATGGAACTGCGGCTGCCGTACCAGTCCGACCCCGCACTTCGCGAACGCATCAACAGCGGCGATATCGACTACATCGATATGCACCTCAGCCACGTCGCCCAGCACACCTGGTCCGGATTCTTCGGCAAGATCGACGTCGCCGTGGTTGAGATAGCCGGAGTCCTTGAGGACGGCCGGCTGATACCGTCCTCCTCGGTCGGGAACAACAAGACCTGGCTCGAGCAGGCAGACAAAGTCATCCTCGAGGTCAACAGGTTCCAACCGGCAGGGTTGGAAGGAATGCACGACATCTATTACGGAACTGCCCTGCCCCCCGACCGGAAACCCATACCGCTGGTCAAGCCTGATGATCGCATCGGGGAACCATACCTCCACGTGGATCCCGCCAAGATCGTAGCCGTCGTCGCAACCGACGGCCCCGACCGGAACTCCCCGTTCAGCGCCCCCGATGAGGCCTCCCAGCGGATCGCAGGCCACCTGTTGGACTTCTTCGAACAGGAAATCAAACAAGGCCGGCTGACCAAGGAACTGCTCCCACTGCAATCGGGCGTCGGCAACATCCCCAACGCCGTACTTGCAGCCCTGTCCGAGAGCGGATACGAAGGGCTGACCGCCTACACCGAGGTCATCCAGGATGGCATGCTCGGGCTTATCCGCGACGGCGTCCTGAAGTCTGCCTCCGCCACGTCGTTTTCGCTCAGCGCCACCGGCGTGGAGGAATTCAACAACAACGTCGATTTCTACCGCACGCGCATCCTGCTGCGCACCCAGGAAATCTCCAATCACCCCGAGCTCATCCGCCGCCTGGGCTGCATCGCACTGAACGGCATGATCGAAGCTGACCTTTACGGCAACATCAACTCCACTCACGTTGCCGGGAGCAAAGTCATGAACGGCATCGGCGGCTCCGGAGACTTCGCCCGAAACGGCTCGCTTTCCGTCTTCATGTCTCCCAGCACCGCTAAGACAGGCAGTATCTCCAGCATCGTGCCCATGGTCAGCCACGTGGACCACACCGAACACGACACGATGGTGATCGTTACCGAACAGGGCCTAGCCGATCTTCGTGGGCTCGCCCCCAAACAGCGCGCGCAGCTGGTCATTGACCGTTGCACCCACCCCGACTACCGCCCGATGGTCCAGGACTACTTCGACCGCGCCAAGCGCGAAAGCTACGGACGACACACCCCTCATCTCCTAGCGGAAGCACTGTCCTGGCACGACAGGTTCGTCGAGACCGGCAGTATGCGCCACCATTCCGCCCCAGCCCTCAGTGGCGGGGCCACCACGGTTCCCCGGGACCGCCGTTGATTGAAGCCATCGTCCGGTACGAGATCGGCCCGATCGAAATATAGACTGAAAGCCGGCAGACCCGGGTCCTCTCCTTCTGGTTTGGTGCACTGGCGGCATCGCAGTTGTACTGGCAACACGTGGGCGGGCCTCCGCGTAGACCGCAAGAAGAAGCACAAGGGTCTCTGCTGCCACTAGCAATGAAGGTTGTTCCACGAGATGATGTGACAACTGCGACAGCGCGAAGACAAAGACCAGATCGAAAAACAGCTTCAGCCGGGGCAACTCGGTCCGCGGAAGTCGCAGTACGTGTCAGCGGTCTGGCGCGGATCATCGTTATCTTCCACTGGGTTTATGATCGGACGGACGTGCCCCTCTTCGAAAGGCTGGCCACGGCCACCAGGAGAAGTCAAGGGCGGATGGTTTGGCCGGACGGCAGTCCCCGCCGACGCCGATGACCTTTCGGCCCCGTCGAGGACGCACAAAATACCGACGAGAAGCTGGACGACAGCAGCACCCATGGAGCCTGGCGGCATGCAAGGACCAGATCAACGAATCCTCGCCGGTCCCATCGACTGATTCATCCCCCGTATGAATCAGCCTTCGACCGCTACTGGCACCCTCGGGGAACCCGCGGATGGTAAGTCCGTGAGCCCCAGCATTTGGTGACCGGGCACTCGGAGTAAGGGTGGATTGCGATGTCGCACGATGCGGAGCTGTCAGGACGCTCGGATCAGGACCCGGCAAATTCGGAGAGGCGGCCCATGGACACGCTCGTCATCCGCACGTGGAACGAGCCGAACCAGAAGTCCGGTTTCCGGGCCAGGATAACGTATATCCAGCATCCGGGCGATCAGCCGACTATGGTCTCAACTGCTGACCCGGAGGAGGTCGTGAGTGTTGTTCGTCAGTGGCTCCTTAACCAATCTGGCCCTCCCCACGAGGTCCAGACCCGCCGGCAACCGTAGCTCCGGCTCCTGTGCGGCCCGAACGCTCACCAAAGGTCGGCGACGAGTCGCAAGAGGGCTTCCGACGGCGCCATGCCCATGTCTTCCTTCAGCTTGGATTGGTATCTTTCGAAGGAGCGAAGCGCGGAAGCGTTATTGCCCCGCCCCCTTTCAGCCTGGATTAGAAGGCCAACCGCACTTTCGTACAGCGGTTCAAGTTCCAGAGCGGCCTCCGAGGCCGCCACGGCGGCGGGATAGTCCCAGCGTGCCAGCGAGTCGCGCGCGACGACGAGGAAGGCGTGCAGCCGGTCCTGCCGCAGCCTGGATTGTTCAAAGAGGATCCAGTCGTCGTACCAGCCCGGGAGTAGATCGGCGTCGCGCAATTGGTGCAGGCATGAAGCCACGTTCCCCTCGAAGCCCTCTTGGTTCAGCTCGCGGATCAGAGCCCGCACCCGGTGCAGGTCAATGTCCACCTGTTCGCTGAGTGAGAGCTCTGCACCGCGGTTGATCAACAAGCCCGGAAGCTGCCGTGTGACGATATGGACGCTGACGCGGAGGCTGTCCAGGGCCTTCTTCTCGGAGTTCTCCGGCCACAACAACCCGGCCAGATAGCTTCGGGGGCGGGGACCGCTGACCGCCAGCGCGGTAATGAGCCGTTGTTGCCGCACTGCGACGTGGACGATTCTGGCGTCCCGGCGAAGTTGCCACGACTGGAACAGGCTTAGCTGAAAATGACCATAGTCGTCGTTGCCCATGGGCACCCCCAAGTCCAGCCGTGATGAGCTGGAATAGATATAGCAACGAGCATCCGCAGTTTTGGGCGGTATGTCAATGACTGCATCTGGGAGTCTAGTGGGGCAAACGTGCCTGCGGGCTGCACGCAGCGGCGCGTTCACCGCCGGGAGGCTTCGAACCCTCACCAGGGCCGCCGGCAACGCCCCCGCCAGCGCCGAGGGCAGCGCGGAGGCCCGGGAATAAACCCCATCGAGCAAAGGTTGAGTCCAGTACACTCAACTTTCCAATGGAGGTTTCATGGCTACATTTTTCGGGCCCGCGGGTTCGGGCGACGGCTCCTTCGACGAGTTCTTTGCCCGCTACCTGCAGGGCCAGCGCGCTGCCCGCTTCGGGCAGCCGATGGACATCACCAAGCTGCTGAGCCGGCGCACCCATGAGGTGCTCGGAAGCGCCGCGCAATTCGCCGTCGAGTACGGACACGTCCACGTCGACGCGCTGCATCTGCTGCGCGTCATGGCCGAGACGGAACCGGCGGCCGACTACATCAAACACTCCGGCGCGACACCTGCCGCCATCGCCAAGGCCGCCGAGGAGCGCCTGCCTGAGAAGGCCGCCGGTACGGCGACCCCTGCGCCGGCGCTCACGCCGTCCGCACAGCGCGCCCTGCTCGATGCGTACCAGGTGGCCCGGGCCTTCGGCTCGACCTACATCGATCCCGAACACCTGTTTTTCGCCCTGGTTGTCAACCAGGACACCCCCGCCGGCCAGGTGCTGGCAGCGGCCGGCGTAACGCCGGAGTCCCTGCAGTCAGGCCCGGAAAAGCAGTCCGCCCCGCTGGAGCGCACGCCCCGCGCGGAATCCGCACAGAAGCCGGCACCCACCGGCGAGTCCGACACTCCGATGCTGGACAAGTACGGCAGCGACCTGACGGCACGGGCCCGCGAAGGCGGCCTGGATCCGGTCATCGGACGGGCCGACGAGATCGAACAGACCATCGAGATCCTGGCCCGGCGAACCAAGAACAATCCTGTTCTCATCGGCGAAGCCGGCGTCGGCAAGACCGCAATCATCGAAGGGCTTGCACAGGCGATCGTCGCCGGCAGTGTTCCCGAGCAGCTGCGCGGCAAGCGCGTCATTGCCCTTGACCTGCCCGCCATGCTCGCCGGCACCCGCTACCGCGGCGACTTCGAAGAACGCCTGACCAAGGCGATGGACGAGGTCAGCTCACACGCCGGGGAATTCATCCTGTTCATCGACGAGCTGCACACGGTGGTCGGTGCCGGCGCCGGGGAGAGCGGCATGGACGCCGGAAACATCCTGAAGCCGCGCCTGGCCAGGGGTGAACTGCACGTTGTCGGCGCCACCACCTTGAACGAATACCGCAAGGTGGAGAAGGACCCGGCGCTGGAACGCCGCTTCCAGCCCGTGCAGGTTGGCGAGCCGAGCATCGAAGAAGCCGTGCAGATCCTCAGCGGCCTGCGCGGACGCTACGAGGAGCACCACGGGATCCGCTACACCGACGCGGCGATCCGCGCCGCCGTCGAGCTGTCGGCCCGCTACGTGATGGACCGGTTCCTGCCCGACAAGGCGATCGACCTGATCGACCAGGCAGGTGCACGGCTGAGCCTCAGGCTCGGCTCACGGAACGACATCGCCGTTCTTCGCCAGCGGCTCGCAACCCTGGAGAAGGCCAAGAACGACGCCGTCGCGGCCGAACGCTACGAAGAGGCCTCGCGGCTGCGGGACGAGATCGAAGCGGTGAGCGGCAAGCTCGCGGCTGCGGTTGCCGGCAGCACTGCGCAGGGTTCCGAGGACGCCATCGTGGCGATCGTCGGCGAGGACGAGATTGCCGGGATCATCTCCCGGTCCACCGGGATCCCCGCGAGCCGCCTCACCGAGGGTGACCGGGAACGCCTGGGCAAGCTCGAGGAAGAACTCCACGAACGGATCGTCGGCCAGGACGACGCCGTGTCGGTGATTGCCAAGGCCGTCCGGCGCAACCGCACGGGCATGGGAGACGTCGGCAGGCCGGTCGGCAGCTTCCTGTTCCTCGGTCCCACCGGCGTGGGCAAGACCGAACTGGCCAAGGCCTTGGCCGGGTCCTTGTTCGGGAACGAAAGTGCGATGGTCCGCTTCGACATGAGCGAGTTCGGCGAACGGCACACCGTAAGCCGGCTGGTCGGAGCCCCTCCGGGCTATGTCGGCTACGGCGAAGCCGGGCAGCTCACCGAACGCGTGCGGCGCAACCCGTACTCCGTGATCCTGCTCGATGAAGTCGAGAAGGCCCACCCGGATGTGTTCAACCTGCTGCTGCAGGTGCTCGACGACGGCCGCCTGACGGACGGCCAGGGCCGCACCGTTGATTTCCGTAACACGGTGATCATCATGACGTCCAACCTCGGCTCGGAGTTCCTGGCCAGCAAGGGCGGCGCGATGGGCTTTGTCTCCCGGGATGACAACGGCCCCGGTTCCGAGAAGGCACTGCGGGACCGTGTGCTCAGCCGGTTGCGGGAGTCCATGCGGCCGGAGTTCCTCAACCGCATCGACGAGATCGTCCTGTTCCGCAAGCTGGACCAGCCGCAGCTGCGCCGGATCGTGCGGCAGATGCTGGGCCAGACGGAAGCCCGCCTGAAGTCCCAAGGCATCGGGCTTAAGGTCAGCGAAGCGGCTGTGGACTGGATCGCCGAACGCGGCTACGAGCCGGAGTACGGCGCCCGGCCGATGCGCCGGGTGATCCAGCGGGAGTTGGACGACCGGATCGCGGATCTGTTCGTGGCGTCGGACCTCCAGTCCGGCGGCACGGTGTCCGTCTCAACTGACGGCGAGATGATCCTCGTCGAGGCCGGTCGCAAGCCGATGCCACTCGTCGCGGCGTAAGCCACCTCCGGGGCCGCCCGCGGGCGGCCCCGGAAAAGGCCGGGCACACAAGGAAATCCTTGTGTGCCCGGCCTTGTTTTTTAAGCGGACGGTCCTGTGGAAGCGCGCCGCCGGAGGGACGGTTAGGGCCGGCCGCCGTCAGCTCTTGAGCAGGTCCGCGTGGTGCTCCGCGACGACGTTCGGGTGGGCCCGAAGCCGGTAACGAAGGGCGTTGTCCCCATAGGTCTCCAGAATCGGGCTGTTGGTCGGGTCAACCGAGAGGCCGCGGGCCTTGGCCTGGAAGTCCGGGCTCACCGCGAGCTGCGGCATGGTTGCGTCCAGCGCCGGATTGTAGAAGAACGGCAGGGAAATCCTGTCGGTCCCGCGGAGGGGCGAAATCACGCGGTGCAGGGTCGCCTTGAGGTAGCCGTTCGTGGCCAGCTCGAGCATCTCGCCGATGTTGACCACGAAGGTTCCGGGCACCTGCGGTGCGTCGATCCACTCCCCCTCGTGCTCGACCTGGAGGCCGCCCTTTCCGGGTTCCACAAGCAGCAGCGTCAGCACCCCGCCGTCGCGGTGGGAGCCGACCCCCTGCTTGGGCTCCGGGTCGGACTCCCCCGGATACCGCACAATCTTAAGCAGCGGGAAAGCCCGTTCAGCGAAGGCCGCGTCGAAGGTGTCCTCGGGCGCGCCGAGGGACACCGCCAGGACCCGGAGGAGGGTGAGCGAGATGGTGCTCAGCCGCTCGGTCCACTCCGAGACGATCTCCCGCATTTCCGGCAGGGCCTCGGGCCACAGGTTGGGCCCCTCGAGCCGCCAGTAGTCAGCCACGCCCGGGCCCGGCTCCACCGCGTCCCGCTCGACGCCGATGTCGATCTGCTCGCGCCAGTCCACTGCACCCTCGGTGAGTTCTCCGCCGACACGGGTGTAGCCACGGAACTGGGGGCTGAGGACGTTCTCGACCGCCAGCTTCTGGTCTTCGGGCAGTTCGAAGAAGCGGCGGGAGACGTCGAGCATGGCGTCCGTGAGTTCCTGCGGGATGCCATGGCCGGCCAGGTAAAGGAACCCGACCTCGTGCATGGCATCGCGCAGTTCGTTCCGGAACTGCGCGGCCTCCTCCGGGCCTGCATCCAGCCGGGAGAAGTCGAGTACGGGCAATGTTTCGAGTGGCAACGTCTCTATTCCTTTTCGGTGAACTTCGCAAGCTGGAGCCTGTAATTACTCCAATGTTACGTACCGGACTGCCGTTGCGGGCAATTAAGGTGTCGAAATAAGACGTCGGAGTTGCCCCTTGCCCCTTAAACCCACTTCAGCTGCACACCGCCGTTCAGTCCCGCCGGCCATGGCGAACAGCACAGGGGCCCACGGGCAACCCGCGGCTGCTCCTCGATGTAGCGGGCCATTCCTTCGGCCGTTCAGGAGGAAGAGCCTGTCCGTCCCGATAATTAACCGAATCTCCATCAATATTTCACCAAATCTCCACCGTCGCCCGGCCCTGGGCGCCACTGGCGGGAACCGCGGACCATTTTCACTGCCATGAGAGGCTGCGGTAACGCGCTGATAACGCCACGGTAACGCAAGTTTCGCTAGGGTCTCTCTTGGGTCTTGTCCCGGCTGTTTATCCGGCCCGAGGGCATCCGTGTTGTGAAGCCCGGCCACTCTGGGGCCCCGAGCAACCAGCCGGAACAGCAAACCCCAAGGAGAGTTGGCACCAGCCTTGAACGTCGGATCCAGCACCGGGCGCAATGTCCCCCGATTCGGGCGCTGGATCCGGCGGAGACCATCGTGAGCGCATTCAGCATGCCCTAGGACGGATTCTTCGGCGGCCAGGACTCGATATTCCCGCTGGAGTCGCAGAGCTCGTGACAGGCGAGCCGGCCCCTTGCTTGGGCGTCGCGCAAGAGGGCAAGGACCGCGCCCGCAAATATCCAAAAAGATTGCAGGGAAGGCCAATGAGCACCCAACAGTTAACAGCTAACGATGACGATTTTCACGCCGAAGGCGCCGACGGGTGGCCTTCCGCGGCCGGATCGGGGTCGTCGTCGGTATTCCCGGGCAGTCCCCCACGATCGCAGGCCGGACCGTCGGCGCATCCTCCAGCAGTAGAGAACTCCGGTCGGGCGATCCCCCCGGGGAGTGTCATCGTGCAGAAGTTCGGCGGCTCATCTTTGGCGGATGCCGCCGGTATCATCCGTGCCGCCGAGCGGATAGCCCAGACGCGGGAGAAAGGACATCACGTAGTGGCAGTGGTGTCCGCTATGGGCGACACTACCGATGAACTGTCCGACCTGGCCGCTGAACTTTCTCCGCATCCGCATCCCGGCGACCTCGATGCCCTCTTGAGTATCGGCGAACTCGTGTCCTCGGCCCTGTTGGCCATCGCATTGACACGGCTTGGCCACGCGGCCCGCACGTTCACCGGCCGTGCGGCCGGCCTTATCACCGACAGCATTCACGGGAAGGCACGCATTACCGATGTGAGACCGGACCGCATCCGCGAGTCCATGGCGGATGGAGAAGTCCCTATCGTCGCCGGATTCCAGGGCATAACGGAGGAAGAGGAGCGGGTGACCACCCTGGGACGGGGCGGGTCAGACCTCACCGCAGTTGCGCTTGCCGCAGCACTGGGCGCTGATACTTGCGAGATCTACACGGATGTGGACGGGGTCTACACCGCCGACCCGCGTATTGTCCCGACAGCCCGAAAGATAAGCGTCCTCTCAAGCGAGGAAATGCTCGAGTTCGCGGCCTCCGGGTGCAAGGTACTACACCTGCGGTGTGTCGAATATGCCCGCCGGTTCGGTATTCCGATTCACGTCAGATCCTCATTCGTGCAGGAGACAGGTACGTTCATCCTGCCCGGCCTCGACCGCCATCCATTCCGCAAGCCCGTGCGCGAGCAAGCCGTGGTTTCCCGAGTGGCCGGCACCAACTCGGCTGCGAAAATCAAGGTTGTCGGATTGCCGGACGAGCCGGACAGCATGGCGCGCATATTCCAAATGCTTTCGCGCTCGGGGGTGCACGTCCGAACAATCGTCCAAAATACGCCACGGCCAGGTGCGAAGCGTTCCGACCTTGCATTCGTCCTCCCTGCTCTTCAAGCCCCTCCTGCCCTCGCCGTGCTCCGCGCTGCTCAAGAGACGATCGGCTTCCAGGGCCTGCAGCATGACGGCCATGTCGGCAGGGTCTCAGTCACCGGCCTGGGCATGCGGTCCTCGCCTGAGGTTTTCTCCACGTTCCTCAGCGCCCTTTCAGACGCCGGCATCGAATTCGACGTGGTCGACATATCGGAGACCTGCGTCGGGGCCATCACCCGAACCGACCGACTCGCGGATGCCGAACGAGCCGTCCGAGTGGCGTTCGGCATGTCCGTCGCGGGCAAGGAAGCGGTTACCGGTGCCGGCATCGATGCGCGCAACGCTGCGGTAGCGCTGGGATAACACGCCGGTAACGAGAGGGCCGTGTTGACTGAATCAACTCGGACGCCGGCAGGCGAGAGCCGCGATAGTTCCTGGCCTCCAAAACCAATCATTCCGGCTGTCGGCGCCCTCCGACCACCACGGTCGCCTCTGTGCAGGGCTTTTTAGCGAGCTTGCATGTCCCCCAGTGTTTTTCTTCATTCCTTCTACTGCGGTTAGGTGAATTTCATGGTCGCTATACAGCCAGCCAGTGACAGTTTCGGAACGGTTCTTACAGCTATGGTCACTCCCTTCGATAATGACGGCGAACTAGACCTTGACGGGATCCAGGAGCTGGTGGGGTGGCTGGTCAGAGACGGCTGGAACGATGGGATCGTCGTCAACGGGACAACAGGCGAGTCCTTTGCGACCACCGACCGGGAAAAAGCCGGGATCATTTCCGCCGCGGTCCGGGCGGCCGGCGGACGGGCCAGAATCGTGGCGGGCGTGGGTGCGGCTGAGACCCGCCACAGCGTGGCTTTGGCAGAGATGGCCGCCGAGCTCGGGGCCGACGGATTGCTTGTGGTCACTCCGTACTATTGCCGCCCCACGCAGGAGGGCCTGATCCAGCATTTCCGCGCCGTCGCCGACGCTACGGCGTTGCCCGTGATGCTTTATGACATACCTAAACGAACGGGCACCGCCATTGAGGCCGCAACGCTCGTTGCGCTGGCCGAACATCCTCGTATCGTCGCGGTGAAAGACGCGAAAGGCGATCTGGTCTCCACCTCCTGGGTTCTGAAGCATACAGAGCTCGCATACTATTCCGGCGATGACGCACTGAACCTGCCTTTACTCTCTGTTGGAGCCTCCGGCTTTGTCTCCGTGGTGGGGCATGTTGCCGCCGACCTACTGCGTGCGCTCTTGAACCATTACCGGAATGGCAACGTGGTCGAAGCGCTGGCCATTCACCGTGACTTGCTGTCCATCTACACCGGCATGTTTAGGTGCCCCGGATCGGCATCTGCGAAGGCTGCGCTACGATCCCTGGGGCTCCCGGGTGGGCCCGTCCGTTCACCCCTCGTGGACCTCAGTGCGGCGGAGTACGAACTTTTGCTCGCTGATCTCATGGCATGCACTGCCTACGCAGCCCAGATGGGAAGGAATCAACGGACACATCTGCCGGCTTAGGCACCCACCTAC
>JAODMV010000173.1 GCA_025464875.1 Arthrobacter sp.
AAGGTGGCGTCGCTCCTCCGGCTTTTTACTGAAGCCGGCCATGACGTCACGGTCATCCCTACCGAGGCTGCCAACCGGTTCGTCGGGGCCGCCACCTGGGAGGCCTTGTCCGGTCACCCGGTCAGCAGCAGCGTCTTTGACGAGGTCCACACCGTCAACCATGTCCGCCTCGGGCACGAGGCGGACCTGATCGTGGTGGCCCCCGCGACGGCCGATCTGCTGGCGCGCGCCGCCACCGGCCAGGCCAACGACCTGCTGGGCAACACCCTGCTCATGGCCAGCGGCCCGGTGCTGATGGCCCCGGCCATGCACACCGAAATGTGGCAGCATCCGGCAACCCAGGCCAACGTGGAAACGCTGCGTAGCCGTGGCGTCACCGTGCTGGAACCCGCCAGCGGCCGGCTGACCGGCGCTGACTCCGGCCCCGGACGGCTGCCCGAACCCGAGGCCATCTTCGAGGCCGCCCTGGCCCTCGCCGGCGCGCCGGCGGTGCCCAGCACGCCAGCGATGCCATCCTCGCTTTCCTCCAGGCCGGCCACCATGCCTGCGTCTGGCGAGGCGCGGCCCCTCGCCGGCGTGACCGTGACCATCAGTGCCGGCGGCACCCGGGAGCCGCTCGATCCGGTGCGCTTCCTGGGCAACAGGTCTTCCGGAAAGCAGGGCGTGGCGCTGGCCGTCGCCGCCCGCGACGCCGGCGCCAGGGTCCGGCTGCTGGCGGCCCACATGGAAGTCCCGGCGCCGGGCGGCGTCGAGCTTGTTGAAGTGGAGACGGCCCTGGAGTTGCGGAAGGCGGCCCTGCACGCCGCCGCCGACTCGGATGTCGTGATCATGGCGGCCGCGGTGGCGGACTTCCGCCCGGCGGACATCTCCGGGACGAAGATCAAGAAGCGCGATGACGGCGCCGATCCCGTCATCGCCCTTGTCCGGAACCCGGACATCCTGCAGGAACTGGTCGAGGTCCGCGACGCCGCGTCCCGGAACCAGCTGATCATTGGTTTCGCCGCCGAGACCGGAGACGCCGAGGCCGACGTCCTCGGGTACGCCGAGGCCAAACTGCGCCGCAAGGCCTGCGACCTGCTGGTGGTCAACCAGGTCGGCCGGAACAAGGTTTTCGGCCAGGACACCAACTCCGTCGTCATCCTTTCCCGTTCCGGCGCCGAGCCCCAGGAAGCTGCCGGCTCCAAGTCCGACGTTGCCGCTGCCGTGATTGACCGCATCAGCGCCGAGCTGAGCCGGGTTGTCCCGCCAGCCTGAGCCGGGCGTAAGCAAGGTCTCCTTAGCATGGGGACACACCCCGCCGGACGCCCGCTTTCCACCCAGTAAGGTAGTTGAGTGACTTTACCGCTGCACATCCCTGACTTCCACGGGTCCACGCCCGCTTCGCTCCGGCTGTTCACATCCGAGTCGGTGACCGAAGGCCATCCCGACAAGATCTGTGACCAGATCAGCGATGCGATCCTTGACGCCCTGCTGGCCAAGGACCCCGAATCGCGCGTCGCGGTGGAGACCCTGGCGACGACCGGCCTGGTCCACGTGGCCGGCGAGGTCACCACGGATGCCTATGTCGAAATCCCGCAGATCGTCCGTGAGACCATCCTCGGCATCGGCTACGACTCCTCGGCGAACGGCTTCGATGGTGCCCGGTGTGGCGTATCCGTTTCCATCGGGCAGCAGTCCAACGACATCGCCGGCGGCGTGTTCAACTCCCTCGAAGCACGGGAGGGCCGCCAGGAGGACGACTACGACCTCCAGGGCGCCGGCGACCAGGGCCTCATGTTCGGCTACGCCAGCGACGAGACCCCGTCCTACATGCCGGTTCCCATCTGGCTCGCGCACCGTCTGTCCGAGCGGCTCACCGAGGTCCGCAAGAACGGCGAACTCCCGTACCTGCGCCCCGACGGCAAGACCCAGGTGACGGTGGGCTACGACGGGGACCGCCCGGTCTCGGTCGAGACGGTCGTCATCTCCAGCCAGCACGCCGAAGGCGCCAGCCTCGACCAGCTCCGGGCCGACCTGGCAGCCTATGTCGTCGATCCGGTGATGGCGATGTCCAACCTGGACATTTCGCGTACCAAGAACATCCTGAACCCCGCCGGCGCCTTCGTCATCGGCGGCCCGGTGGGCGACGCCGGCCTCACCGGCCGCAAGATCATCGTCGACACCTACGGCGGCATGGCCCGGCATGGCGGCGGTGCCTTCTCCGGTAAGGATCCGTCCAAGGTGGACCGCTCGGCTGCGTATGCGATGCGCTGGGTCGCCAAGAACGTGGTGGCCGCCGGGCTGGCAAAGCGCGCCGAAATCCAGATCGCCTATGCGATCGGCCAGGCCCGCCCGGTCGGAACCTACGTCGAAACCTTCGGGACCGAAACGGTGGACCCGGCCCGGATCAGCGCGGCGATCGCCTCGATCTTCGACCTGCGCCCCCGGGCCATCATCGATGCCCTCGACCTCAAGCGCCCGATCTACACCAAGACCGCCGCCCACGGGCACTTCGGCCGCGAGGAACCCGACTTCACCTGGGAACGCCTGGACCGGGTCGATGAGCTGAAGTCTTTCTTCAACGCCTGACCCGATGCGGGTAGCCAGGCCGGCCCCGGCCTGGCTACCCGCATCGGCACGGCGGGTGGCTTAAATGTCGCTGCCCCGTGATGTGCTGTAACCAGGCCGCCGGCAGGGCGGCCCCGGCCACCCGCTTTTAAGACACGCACTGTTGCGACAGCACCAGTGAAAAAGCGCTGGTGCGACACCTGCAGTTGAACGGAGGTAGCTGCCATGACATCTGTCCGTGGCGGCGCTGCGGCGCCGGATGAACCGCTCCAGCTGTCGCTGCTGCAGGGCTTTCCCTCCGCCCCGGCATCCTCCTCGGGGCCCGCCCTCGCCGCGGCATTGCCGGTGGCGCGGGTGCTGCTCGAATCGTCCCTGCCGCACCTGGACCGGCCGTTCGACTACAGCGTTCCCGCCGGCATCGATGCCGCGGCGCAGCCCGGCGTCCGCGTCAAGGTGAAGTTCAACGGCCAGGAGCTTGCCGGCTATCTGGTGGAGCGGGCGGCCGAGTCCGACGCCGGACACACCCTGGTACCGCTGCACAAGGTCGTCTCCCCGGTGCCGGTGCTCACGCCCGCGGTCGCTGAGCTGGCCGGCCGGGTCGCGGCGCGGTACGCCGGAACGGTGAGCGACGTGCTGCGCGTCGCCGTGCCGCCGCGCGTCGCCAAGCTGGAAAAAGAATTCGCCCCGGATGGGCGCCTGGACCCGGAGCTTTTTGCTTCCGGGCCTGCGCCCGAGCCCAGGGGTGGCTCCGCGGCAGCTGAACCCCCGGCGCACCCGGGGCCCGCGCCCGCCACCAGCTGGGGCTCCTACCGCAACGGCCCCGCGTTCCTGCAGCACCTGAGCGCGGGGGAGTCACCGCGCGCCGTACTGAGCGCACTGCAGGGCTTCGGCCCAGGCGGCTGGCCGAGGATGGTCGCGGAGGCCGTGGCGGCGGTCCGGTTGTCCGGCCGGGGCGCGGTCGTCGTCGTGCCGGACCACCGCGATCTGGACCGGGTGGAGGACGCGCTCCTCGAACTCCTTCCGGCCGACGACGTTGCCCGGCTGGCCGCAGACGACGGGCCGACCCCCCGCTACCGGAACTTCCTTCGGGTGCGCAGCGGCGCCGCCGGCGTCGCCGTGGGCACCCGGTCCGCCGCCTTTGCGCCGGTCCGGAACCTGGGGCTCGTGGTGTGCTGGGACGACGGGGACGAGCTGCACATCGAGCAACGCTCGCCGTACGCGCACGCCCGTGAGGTGCTACTGCTGCGGGCCGCCCAGGAAGGCGCGGGCTGCCTGCTGGCGGCCCACTCCCGCAGCACTGAAGCGGAGCGGCTCGTCGAATCCGGCTGGGCCCGGCCGGTGGAGGCCGAGCGCGCCGTGCTGCGGCGGACCGTCCCGCGCGTGCTCAACACGGCGGACAGCTTCGAGCTGGAACGTGATCCGCTGGCCCGCATCGCCCGGCTGCCGGGCGCCGCCTGGCGGGCCGCCAAGGAAGGCCTGGAACGCGGGCCGGT
>JAODMV010000174.1 GCA_025464875.1 Arthrobacter sp.
AGGTCGTCGTCGTTGAGCAGGATCAGGTCCGGCTGCGCGAGGCCGGCCAGGGCCGGAACTGAGGTGCGCTCGCCGTCGACGTCGAGTTCCTCGCGGTGGACGCGCTCCAGCTTGCCGGCAGCGCTGAGGTTGTAGAAGCCGACGGCGAGCCGGTGCGGCCGCAGCGTGGGCTCGCTTGCGATGGCCGACTGCAGGATCGCGAAGGAGGAGAGAACGCCGTCCTCGCCGGCGGTGAGCTCAGGCGTGAGGGTGTTCACGCCGGCGGTTTCCAGCCAGAGCTGGCCCCACCGGTCCAGGTCCCGGCCGCTGGCCTTCTCCAGTTCGGTCATCAGGTCGCTGAGCTCGGTGTTCTGCCAGGCGTGCTTGCGGAAGTACTCGCCGACGCCGGCCATGAACTCGTCCGGGCCCACCCAGGCCACCAGCTGGCGCAGCACCGAAGCGCCCTTGGCGTAGGTGATGCCGTCGAAGTTCACCTCGACATCCTGCAGGTCGTTGATCTCGGCGAAGATCGGGTGCGTGGTGGGGAGCTGGTCCTGCCGGTAGGCCCAGGACTTCTCCACCGAGGCGAAGGTGGTCCAGGCGTGGCCGAACCTGGTGTTCTCCACGGCGGCCAGATGGGACATGTACTCGGCGAAGGACTCGTTGAGCCACAGGTCATTCCACCAGCGCATCGTGACGAGGTCGCCGAACCACATGTGCGCGAGCTCGTGCAGCACGGTGATCGCGCGGCGCTCCACCTGGGCGTCGGTCACCTTGCCGCGGAAGACGTAGCCCTCCATGATGGTGACGGCCCCGGCGTTCTCCATCGCCCCGGCGTTGAACTCCGGGACGAAGAGCTGGTCGTACTTCTCGAACGGGTACGGACAGTCGAACTGCTCCTCGAAGAACGCGAATCCCTGGCGGGTGAGTTCGAAGATGTTGTCCGCGTCGAGGTACTGCATGAGTGACTTGCGGGCAAGGAGGCCCAGGGGAATGGTGCGGCCGTCGGCGGAGGTGACCTCGCTGCGCACGGACTGGTACGGCCCGGCGATGAGGGCGGTGACATAGGAGGACAGCCTGGGCGTGGGGGCGAATTCCCAGACGGAGCGGGCCCCGCCGTCGGTATCGGGAATGGTCTCGACCGGCACCGGGGTGGGGGAGTTGGACACCACGTCCCAGTGCGAGGGTGCGGTGACGGTAAAGGTGAAGCTGGCCTTGAGGTCGGGCTGTTCGAAGACGGCGAACATCCGGCGGGAATCCGGGACCTCGAACTGGCTGTAGAGGTAGACCTCGTTGTCCACCGGATCCACGAAGCGGTGCAGCCCCTCGCCCGTGTTCATGTACGGGGCGTCGGCCACCACGAGCAGCTCGTTGTCCGCGGCGAGCTCGGGGAGCTGGATCCGCACTCCGTCGGAGACCTCCGCAGGATCGAGCTCGCGCCCGTTCAGGGTCACGCTGTGCACGGCGTGCGTGACGGCGTCGATGAACGTGGAGGAGCCCGGCACGGCGGTGAATTTCACCGCCGTGGTGGAACCGAAGACCTTCTCGCCCCGGGTCAGGTCCAGGCCGACTTCGTAGGAGTCGACGGCGATCAGGGCGGCGCGCTCGCGGGCTTCGGCGCGGGTCAGGTTCATACCGGGCAAGGTGGCCTCCAGAACTGGTAGGGATAGCCGGACGGCCGCAGCCGCCGCCGGCACAGGGAAGTCGGTACCGTGAAAAGTACTACTGTGAAATTATTCTTTCACGCCCGGGGACGTTGGCAAGTTGTGCCGATCACAGAAATCCGGCGGGGGTAGCGTTGGAGTATGGAAAGGTTCCGGGATGCCGTCGACGCCAGTGCCCTGCGCTTTGCTATCGGGTTCCCGTTGGTGCTGGCCGCGGGCTTCGTGGTCTGCGCCTTCCTGATCCGGGCCGACTTGCCCGAGCCGCTGGCCGTCCGCTGGACCGAGGGCGGGGCCGCCGCCTTTGCGCCGTTCTCCGCCGTCGTGGGCGTCGGTGCGGCGCTGATCGTGCTGGTGGGCTGGGCCGTGCTGGCGCAAGCCGTGCCGTTGTCCCGCCCCGCGGTGATGCGCCGCATCATGATGGGGGCCGGACTGGCCTTGAGCCTCTTTGTCACAACGGTCCTTGCCGCGTTGCTGGTGGGCCAGGCCGGCGTGGACGACGCGCGGAACGCCCGGCTTGACGCGTCCGTCCTGGCCCTGGGCAGCGGGGCGGCCCTGGCGCTCGGAGTGATCATCGGGTTCGTCTTCAAGGCGGACGAACACTGGTCCGTCGACGATGAAAGAGCCCTGCGCGAGGCCCTCGAGCGCGAACTGGACCCCGAACTTGCACTGGACTTCGTCAGTCTATGGGTCCATGCCCGCAGTTCGGTCTTCGTCATGATCGGGATCGCGTCCCTGCTGCCCGCGGCGCTGCTCAGCATCGCGGTGCCCTGGCTGGCTGCCCTCCTCGTGGGCTTGGCCCTGCTGGGCGCGGCGTTCCTCTTCGCCCGCATCCGGGTTGACCGGAGCGGCCTGCGGGTCTTCGCCGCGGGATTCCTGCGGCTCATCGACGTGCCGGCAGCGGCCATCGACGCCGCCGCCACGAAAGAGGTCAAGGCGGCGGACTACGGTGGCTGGGGCTACCGGCGCCACGGCAACACCACGGCGCTGCTGGTCAGCAGCGGCCCCGCCGTCGCCGTCGACCGTTTGGACGGGCGGCGGCTGGTGGTGAGCGGCGGCAGCGCCGCCTCGGCGGACAACGCAGCGCAGGTCCTGACCCGGGTGGCGGCCCGGGCGCGCCGGAACGACGAAGCGGCGGGCCTGTGAGCGGCGGGCCTGGGAAGAACGCCGGCCGCAGCGACAACGCCCCGCGGCCCGCGCACCGGCACGCGTCCTAGTAGGCTTGGGACAGACCCCAACCGCAGCCCCCGCAGTCCTCCGGGGCCCCAAAGAACGGATACGCCGTGACCACTTCTGACTTGCCGCGCGTGCACATCGCCACCGACCACGCCGGCATGGAGCTCAGCGCCCACCTCGTACGCCACCTCAGCGACCAGGGCTACGAAGTGATCGACCACGGACCCAAGGCCTACGACGCCCTGGACGACTACCCGGCCTTCTGCATCAACGCCGCCCGCGCCGTCGTGGCCGACCAGGAAGCCGGGAGCAACGCCCTCGGCATTGTCCTTGGCGGCTCCGGCAACGGCGAACAGATTGCCGCCAACAAGGTCAAGGGCGTGCGGGCGGCGCTGGCCTGGAACCTGTCCACGGCGCAACTGGCCCGCCAGCACAACGACGCCAACGTCGTCGCCGTCGGCGGCCGCCAGCACAGCGTGGATGAGGCGACCGCCCTGATCGAGGCGTTCCTGGCGGAGCCCTTCAGCGACGACGAGCGCCACATCCGCCGGATCGGCAAGATCACCGCCTACGAACGCACCTGCGAGGTCATCGAGTAGTGCCGGAAGGTCATTCGGTCCACCGGCTGGGGCGCCAGTTCGGGGACGTCTTCGCGGGGGAGCGCCTCGCGGTCTCAAGCCCGCAGGGGCGGTTCGCGCAGGGCGCCGCCCTGCTGGACGGCCACGTCCTCACGAGCTCCTACGCGCACGGGAAGCACCTCTTCCTGGAGTTCGACCACGG
>JAODMV010000193.1 GCA_025464875.1 Arthrobacter sp.
ACGTGGACATCGCCAAGGAACTCGCCAAGGACTTCGGCGCCGAACTGAGCATCGTGGACAGCTCCTTCGAGGCAATCGAGACCGGCACCGCGCTGACCCAGTGCGACCTGGGCATCTCCTCCATCTCCATCACGGACACCCGCAAGTCCGTCATGGACTTCTCCACCCCGTACCTGGACGACGACCTCGCCCTCGTTGCCAGCGACTCGTCCGGCATCACCGGCCTGGACGCCGCCAAGGGCAAGAAGGTGGGCGTCCAGCAGGCCACCACCGGCGCGGACTACGCCAGCGAAAAGGGTCTCGACGCCCAGCAGTTCGAGGACACCGGCCTCCTGGTCCAGGCCCTCCAGGCCGGAACCATCGACGCCGCCCTGGGCAACCAGTCCGTCCTGGGCTACGCCATCAAGGACGACTCCAAGTTCAAGCGCGTCGAGAACTTCACCACGGGAGAACAGCTCGGCATCGCGGTCAAGAAGGGCAACACGCCCATGCTCGAGCAGGTCAACGCCACGCTCAAGCGCCTGACCGACGACGGCTCCCTGAAGAAGTTCGAGACCACCTGGTTCGGCGAAGCCACCAAGTAGCCAACTCCGTCCTGGGACCAACGCAGCCCTGAGACCCACCCGGCTGAGGCCCCGTTACGATCTGCAGAGCAGCCCGCTGTGCAGCCCGTGCGGGGCCTCAACTGCGCAACAACGAATGTGAGCACTCCATGGCAATGACCGCACGTCAACGAGCCAAAGTCAGCCTGTACGTCCAAGCCGGAATCTTCGCTGTGGCCGTGGCCGCGCTGATCCTCGCCACGGACTGGAAGACCGTCAGCACCAACGTCTTCAACTTCGCCAAGATCGGCCCGATGTTCCCGGACATCATCCTGGTGGGCCTGAAGAACACCCTCATCTACACCGCGCTGGGCTTCATCGTGGGCCTGTCCGGCGGCCTGCTGCTGGCCCTGATGAAGCTGTCCAGCTTCCCGCTGTACCGCTGGATCGCGACCGGCTACATCGAGTTCTTCCGCGGGATTCCGGCGCTGCTGGTGTTCATCGCCTTCGGTTACGGCGTGCCGCTGGCGTTCGGGGTTTCCTGGGACGTCACCGTCGTGGTGATGATTTCACTGGGCATGGTCGCCTCTGCGTACATTGCGGAGACCCTCCGCGCCGGCCTGCAGGCCGTGCCGAAAGGCCAGATGGAGGCCGCCCGCTCCCTGGGCATGCCCCGGTGGCGGGCCATGGTGTCGATCGTGATTCCGCAGGCGTTCCGGATCGTGCTGCCGCCGCTGACGAACGAGGTCATCCTGCTGACCAAGGACTCCTCGCTGATCTACGTGCTGGGCCTGACCGCCGCGCAGTACGAACTGACGAAGTTCGGCCGCGACGGCATCTCCAGCCTGGGCGCCGGCCTCACCCCGCTCCTGGTGGCGGGCGCGTTCTACTTGGTCATCACGATTCCGCTGAGCCTGTTGGCCCGGAAGTTCGAAAGCCGCTCCGCGCGGACGAAGCGATAGGCAGGACAGTCATGAACGACGTCGTAATCCACTCCCGCAACCACACCGGACCCGCCCACGCCGCCGGCGTCTCCATCACCGAGCTCCGCAAGTCCTACGGCTCCAACGAGGTGCTCAAGGGCATCAGCCTCGACGTGAAGCCCGGCGAGGTCGTCTGCCTGGTCGGCCCGTCCGGCTCCGGCAAGTCCACCCTGCTGCGCTGCGTGAACCTGCTCGAACAGCCCAACGAGGGCACCATCCACGTGGGCGGCTTCGAGGCCACGGACCTTGACGTCGACATCGACAAGATGCGCCGCAAGGTGGGCATGGTGTTCCAGCAGTTCAACCTCTTCCCGCACCTGAGCGCGCTGCAGAACTGCACGATCGCGCAGACCAAGGTGCTCAAGCGCCCCCAGGCCGAGGCGGAGTCGGTGGCCCGCGCCAACCTGGACCGCGTGGGGCTCGGGCACCTGGCGGACCGCTTCCCGGACCAGCTCTCCGGCGGCCCGCAGCAGCGCGTGGCCATTGCCCGCGCGCTGAGCATGGACCCGGAGCTGATGCTCTTCGACGAGCCGACCTCGGCCCTGGACCCGGAGACGGTGGGCGACGTCCTCTCCGTCATGCGGAACCTGGCCAAGGAAGGCATGACCATGCTGGTGGTGACCCACGAGATGGCCTTCGCCCGCGAGGTCGCCGACCGGGTCGTGTTCATGGACGGCGGCGTCGTGGTGGAGGAAGGCGTGGCCGAACGGGTCATCGGCGCCCCCACCCAGGCCCGCACCAAGGAATTCCTCCGGCGCGTGCTCGACCCGACCCACATCGAGATCAGCGAGTAGCTGCCTCGCCGCTGGCGCACATCTCCTGACGACGCGCAAATGCCCTGGCGCGACCGGAATTCCGGTAGCGCCAGGGCATTTGCGCGTCATACGGCATTTTGCGCGTCGTGGTCACCGTGCGGAACGGGCACGACGGCGGGGCACACCGGCCGCTGCCAGCTTCCCCGCCAGCTGTTCGGCTGACGTCAGCTCGGCCCAGGTCCACCGGACCACTCCCGTCCCGGTCGCGCGGATCCGGTCCTCCCGCAGCTTCTCGTCCACGACGGCCTGCGAGGCGGTCCTTCCCCGCAGATACTCCGGCTTCAGGTATTTCTCGATGCCATCAAACTCACCGGCCACGCGGACGCCCTCCCAGTAGTAGTCGGTGTAGCCCACGAGCCCTTCACGGTCCCGGATTTCGTGCTGCAGCGCCGGCGTCTGAAACCCCGCGACGTACATCAGGGCCCGGCTGTAGGATTCCCCGGGCGATCCGGACCGCGGGTCCGCGAACTCCACCGCAGCCACGATCCTCCGCGCCGCCGCTGCCGCGTAGCGGCCTTCGATTCCGGCGAGCAGCGCGTCCTTCGTGAGGGCCGGCAGCTTCTGCGCAGGGTCGGGCCGCAGCACATGGTCCAGCGGCACTGCCGCATGGGAGAACGGAGTGAAGGCCGCGAGATCCAGCACGGTCCGCACCCTGCCCGTGACCAGGAGCCCGTCACGTCGGACCACCTTCAGCCCCTCGGGGGACGCGTAGTGGCGCAGCACCCCCGCCCGGGACCGTCCGCCGTCGTTCTGCAGTGTCAGGGCCTGGACCGGATGGCGGTGGCCGATCGTGGGAACTCCCCACACCGCGGCGGCTGAGTGGCGCGCGAAAATGGTTCTGGCCTCGAAGGCTTCGGCCGCGGCCTTGACGCGCAGCCGGTACTGCTCCCAGGGCTTCAGCGCCTGCCATGCACTCCCGTCGACGTAGACGCCGTGCCGCACCCGGACCAGCCCGCCGGACCTGCAGCGGTGGGCGAGCTCCTTGGGCGACACCCCGTGCAGGAGATGCTCGCGGGTCAGGATCAGCTGGGGCAACTCTGTCATGCCCTGAAGATTTGCAGCCCGGGACAGCGCCCGCCACGGCCGATCGCGGCGATGTGGACAACCCTCGAGCCCCTGCCGTCGCCGCCCCTCCCCCCGCGACGCGCAAAATACCTCCCGCGACGGGTATTCGGGCCGCGCAGGGTATTTTGCGCGTCGCCCAGGGAGTTCCTGCCGTGGCAGGCACGGGAGTTTCCGCCGCGCCTGCCACCCCGGGGCGCAGCCTAGGGGCGGAGGATCGGGGCCACGGCGGCGCCGACTGCGGCCTTGATGCGCCCATGCAGCCCGCGGAGTTCCTGCCGGTCGGTGCGGACCTCGATGATGCTGCGTCCCGTGACCGGCGCGGCCAGGGCCTCGGCGAGATCCGCCGTCGTGCTTACCGAGCGGTGTGCGACGCCGTAGGCCGCGGCCAGTGAGGCGATGTCCACGCTGTGGGGGGTGCCGAAGAGGCGCTCGACGGCGTTTCCATAGGCGCCCGACTCCTGCACGGCGCCGTGCTCCAGGAGGTTGAAGATAGCCCCGCCAGCATCGTTCAGCATCACGATCCGCAGCGCGGGCTCGGGCTCGCCGGCGCCCAGGAGGAGCCCGCCGGCGTCGTGCAGGAAGGTCACATCGCCCATCAGCACGGTGGTCTCCTGCTGACCGCCGAGCGCGATCCCCGTGGCCGTGGAGACGGTGCCGTCGATCCCGGAGAGCCCGCGGTTCGCGAACACGGTGGCCTGCGGCTCGGGGAACGGCGGCCCGGCGAGGTCCACGTCGCGGATGCCGTTGGAGGAGCCGAGCACCAGCTGCCCGCGGGAATGCTTCCAGACCAGCTCGCCGACCGAGGGGCCGGTGGCCGCGGGCGAGGCGGACAGCACCTGGTCGAGGGCGTGCTGGGCGGCCGCGCCGGCCAGCAGCCAGGAATCCAGCCAGGCGGAGGAACCGCGGCCGGAGAAGTCGGCGAGGTCCGCCAGGTTCTCCAGCGGGAGTTCGGTGCGCCGGCCCGGCTCGTACCAGGCCACCGGGACGGGCTGGTACAGCGCCGAGGGCACGTCCGCACGGGCCAGCAGCGCCGCGACCGGCCGGGACAGCGTGGGCCGGCCGAACAGGACCACCCGTTCGATCGGCTGCGCGGAATCCGGCCCGAAGTGCTCCAGCAGCAGCCGGTACGGGCCCACCGCGTTCGGCCCGAAGCGGGCGTCGGAGGAGGGCTCGGCCAGCAGCGGCAGGCCGTGGGCGCGGGCGAAGGCCTCGGCAACCGGCCCGGCGTCGTGCCCGGCCAGCACCACGGTGCGCCGTTCCGGCAGCTCCGCGGAGGCCGGCGGCATAGCCATCGTCAGTGGGTCGCGGGCGGCCCGGTATACGCGCCGGCCGGACGCGGCCGGAAGTCCCTCGCCCGGGGCCGGGACCAGCGGATCGCGGAAGGCCAGGTTCAGCTGCACCGGCCCGGGCGGGGTGTCCTCGAAGGCCCCGGTGGCGGCGCTGAGGGCGGTCTCGACCGCGCGCTGCGGATCGGCCCCCGCGGGCACGTCGACGGCGAAGCGGACGTGTTCGCCGAACAGGTCCAGCTGCATGGTGGTCTGGTTGGCGCCGGTCCCCCGCAGTTCCTCGGGCCGGTCCGCGGAGATGACCACGAGCGGCACCGCGGCGTGGTTCGCTTCCATGACGGCCGGCAGCAGGTTCCCGACGGCGGTCCCGGAGGTGGTGAGCACCGCCGCGGGCGCGCCGGTGGCCAGCGCCAGGCCGAGGGCGGTGAAGCCGGCGGAGCGCTCGTCGATCCGGACCAGCAGTTCCACCCGTCCGGCGGCGTCGGCCTCGGCGAGGGCGTAGGCCATGGGCGCGGACCGTGAGCCGGGTGCCACCACCACGTAGCGCACCCCGGCGTCCAGCAGGGTGGCCACGGCGAGGCGCGCGGCAGCGAGGGAGTCCAGGCCGTCCGCCGGGCCTTGTGCCGAGCTCACATGTTCTCCGGCGTCTCGATGCCCAGCAGTTCCAGGCCGCCGGAGAGCCGCCGCAGCACCAGCGCGCACAGGGCCAGCCGTGACTGCCGGACCGATTCCTCGGCCTTGAGCACCGGGCACTGCTCGTAGAAGGCGGTGAAGAGCTGGGCGAGCTCGAACAGGTAGCCGGTCAGCCGGTGCGGCTCGAGGTGTTCGCCCACCTTGCGCAGCGTGGCGTCGTACTCCAGGAGGTGCAGGGCGAGCGCCCGTTCGGCCGGTTCGACGACGGCGATCGCGGTCGCCGGGGCGGCCCCGGTCCCGCCGGCAGCCCCGGCGACGCCGGCGACGGCGGCCTTGCGCAGGATGGAGCGGATCCTCGCTGCGGCGTACTGCACGTAGGGGCCGGTGTTGCCGCTCAACGCCAGCATCCGGTCGAAGTCGAAGACATACTCGGTGTCGTGGCCGGTGGAGAGGTCGGCGTACTTGACCGCGCCGATGCCGACCTGCCGGGCCGTCACGGCACGCTCCTCCTCGCTGAGCTCGGGGCGGCTAGCGTCGATGACGGCGCGGGCGCGGTCCACCGCTTCCTCGAGCAGGGCGATGAGTTTCACGGGGGTGCCGGCGCGGGACTTCAGGATCTTCCCGTCCTCCCCCAGCACGTTGCCGATCTGCACATGCGTGGCCTCGACGGTGTCCGGCAGCCAGCCTGCCTCGCGGGCGGTGGCCATGACCATGCGCAGGTGGAGGTTCTGCGGGGCGCCCACCACGTAGAGGACACGGTCGGCCTGGAGTTCGCGGACCCGGTAGCGGATGGTGGCAAGGTCCGTGGTGCCGTAGCCGTAGCCGCCGTCGGACTTGCGGATGATCAGCGGCAGGGGCTCGCCGTCGCGCCCGGTGAAGCCGGCAGGGAAGGTGCACAGGGCGCCGTCGCTGATCCGCGCGATGCCGCGGTCCTCCAGTTCCTGGCACAGCCGTGCCAGATCGGCGTCGTAGGAGCTTTCGCCGGCGATGTGGTCGTCGGTGAGGCTGATGCCGAGCATCGAGTAGATCGCGTTGAAGTACAGCTTCGACTGGGCCACGAGCCGCTGCCAGACGGCGAACGTCTCGGCGTCGCCGGCCTGCAGCGCCACCACGCGGAGCCGGGCGCGGGTCGCGAAGCCCTCGTTCTCGGTGGCGGAGGCGTCGAACTTGGCCCGGGCGGCCTGGTAGAAGGCCATCGGGTCCTCGACCAGCAGGGCGGCCTCCGGGGAGTCCTCGCCGATCTCCAGCCAGTGCTCGATCAGCATGCCGAACGGGGTGCCCCAGTCGCCGATGTGGTTCTGCCGGATGACGGTGTCCCCGAGCGCCTCGAGGACCTTCACCAGGCTGTCCCCGACCACCGTGGTGCGCAGGTGGCCCACGTGCATTTCCTTCGCCACGTTCGGAGAGGAATAGTCGACGACGACGCGGCGGGGCCCTGCGGGCGGCGCCGCCTCCGCGCCGGAGGAGTGCGCGTTGAGCAGCTCCTCGATCCAGGTGCCGTCGAAGGTCAGGTTGATGAAGCCCGGCCCGGAGATTTCCACCGTGGTGCAGATGCCGTCGAGTTCGAGCGCATCGACGATTTTCGCGGCGGTGTCCCGCGGCGGCAGCCCGACCTTCTTGGCCAGCGCCATGGCGGCGTTGACCTGGAGGTCCGCGAACTGTGAGGGCCGGATCACCGGGTCCATCTGGCGGAACTCTTCGCCGAACGCGCTGGCAATAGCCGCCTGGACTCTGGGGACAACCATTTCAGCCGGATTATTCACAGTCCCAAATTATCAGTTCGGCTATCGATCGGTTCCAGCCGACGCTCCCTCACCTCCCGCCGTCGAACCCCCGACGCTCCCTCACCTCCCGCCGTCGGAACGCCGACAGGTGAGGGAGCATCCCCCCCTGAACGAGCGAATGGTGAGGGAGCATCCCACCTGAACAGGCGAAAGGTGGGGGAGCATCCCTCCTGAACGGGCGAAAGGTGAGGGAGCATCCCCCCTGAACGGGCGACAGGTGAGGGAGCATC
>JAODMV010000220.1 GCA_025464875.1 Arthrobacter sp.
CTGACCGGGACCAGGGGAAGCAGCGGCCCGAAGATCTCCTCGTCCATGACCGCGTCGCCCGGCGCCGGCCGGACCAGCGTCGGCGCAAAGTGCCGGCTGGCGGCGTCGCGCTGCCCGCCGTGCACCACGGTGCTGCCGTCCGCGAGCGCGGCGATCCTCGCGAAATGCCGGTCATTGATGATCCGGCCGTAGGAGTCGCTGCGGGATGAATCCGCCCCGAAGAGCGCGGTGATGGCCTTGACCAGCTCGCGCTCCAGGGGCTCGAGCACCTCCGGGGCGGCCAGCACGTAGTCGGGCGCCACGCAGGTCTGCCCGGCGTTCATGAACCGGCCCCAGGCGATCCGCTTGGCCGCCTTGGCCAGATCCGTGGAGGCGTCCACATACGCCGGGGACTTGCCGCCCAGTTCCAGCGTGACGGGGGTCAGGTTCTCGGCCGCGGCGCGCATCACCACCTTCGCCGCCGCCTCGCCTCCGGTGAAGAAGATGTGGTCGAAGCGCTCGGCCAGCAGGGCGGCGGTCTCGGGGATGCCGCCCTGGACGACTTCGGCCGCACCCGCCAGGTACTCCGGGATCCAGCGCGCCAGGGCCGCCGCGGTGGCCGGGGCGTGTTCGCTGGGCTTGAGCACCGCGGTGTTGCCGGCGGCCAGGGCGCCGGCCAGCGGCGCGAGCAGCAGTTGCAGCGGGTAGTTCCACGGACCGATCACCAGCACCACGCCCAGCGGGGTGAGTTCGGTCCAGGCCCGGGCAGGCTGCACGGCCAGCGGCACCGGCACGGGTCGCGGCCGCAGCCAGGCTTCGAGGTGGCGCTCCAGGTGCGCGGTCTCGGCCGTGACAAAACCGATTTCCGTCAGCTGCGCCTCGGTGCGGTGCTTGCCGAGGTCGGTACGCAGCGCGGACGCGAAGTCCGTGCGCCGTTCGATCAGCATGCGGCGCAGCTTGCCCAGTTGCTCGAGCCGCCAGGCCAGCGGACGGGTGGTCCCGCCGTCGAACAGTTCACGGGCACGGGCGACGGCGGAGGCAGCTGTTTGCATCTGACCAATCTAGCGTTTGCCCGCCGCCCGGCTGCCCGTGGACCGGACAAAAACTTTTGGAATGCTGGAAGAGAGCTGATTTCAGGACTATGTTGAAGATATGAGCAAGGTAGCGAGCCAGCACTTCGGAGAGGTCGAACTCAACCACGGACGAGACCACAACTTCACCGCCAAGCATGATCTGGGGGGACAACTCGTCGAGCTTGACCTGAATGTCAACGCCCATGACCGCTTCGACGAGGCAGCCCTGCACAAGGTTGACTACCGGCTGCGCTTCCTGCCCGAACTCGTGGACCAGGTGCGGGAAATGATCGCCGACGAACTCGAAGAAGACGGCACCAGCCCCCAGGAGTACCGGCAGTTCCACTGCAACGCCATCAAGAACGAGCACCTGCGCAAGGTCTTCGGCGTCACGGACAAGAGCGAGCTGACCAACGACGTCTTCCTGAAGGCGCTGAAGCTGGGCCACGTGGGCATCTTTCCCGGCCAGCCCGAACGCTACTTCGTCCTGGACTTCACCCTCGGATCGCATTTCACCGACGAGGTCCTGGTCGCCTCGGCGGATGAGGACGGCGTCGTGGACGACGAGATCCTCTGGGAGACCTGAGCCGATTGCTCCGAAACGGCCCTTTTGAGAGCGCTGAAAACGGCGCCTTCTCAGCAATCGATGGTTAAATCCCGACGGCGGCCGGTCACCTTGTGGGTGGCCGGCCGCCGTCCGCTGTTCAGGGTTGTGCTTGCCGCGGGGTTGTGCTTGCCGCGGGCGGGCCTACTGCGCCGCTTCCAGCAGTCCGGCGCGGACCTTCTTGGTGGCATGGACCAGGTTGCGCAGGGACTCCTCGGTCTCGGCGTAGCCGCGGGTCTTCAGGCCGCAGTCCGGGTTGACCCAGAGCTGGCGGGACGGGACGTGCTTCACGGCGGTGCTGAGCAGTTCGGTGACTTCCTGCTCGCCCGGGACGCGGGGCGAGTGGATGTCGTAGACGCCCGGGCCCACGCCGCGGCCGAAGCCGTGGGACTCGAGGTCGTGGACCACCTCCATGCGTGACCGGGCCGCCTCGATCGAGGTGACGTCGGCGTCGAGGCCGTCGATCGCGTCAATGATGGCGCCGAACTCGGAGTAGCACAGGTGCGTGTGGATCTGGGTGCTGTCCCCGGCGCCGGCGGTGGCGAGGCGGAAGGAGTTCACCGACCAGTCCAGGTACGCGGCCTGGTCCGCCTTTCGCAGCGGCAGGAGCTCGCGGAGGGCCGGCTCGTCCACCTGGATGACCTTGATGCCGGCCGCCTCCAGGTCCGCGATTTCGTCCCGGAGCGCCAGGGCGACCTGATTGGCGGTCTCGCCGAGGGGCTGGTCGTCGCGGACGAAGGACCAGGCGAGGATGGTGACCGGGCCGGTGAGCATGCCCTTCATCGGCTTGTTGGTCAAGGACTGCGCGTACCGGGCCCATTCGACCGTGATCGGGGCGCTGCGGGTGACATCGCCCCAGAGGATGGACGGCCGGGTGCAGCGCGAGCCGTAGGACTGGACCCAGCCGTGCACGGTGACGTCGAAGCCTTCAAGGTTTTCGGCGAAGTACTGGACCATGTCGTTGCGCTCGGGCTCGCCGTGGACGAGGACGTCGAAGCCGAGCTCTTCCTGCAGCTCCACGACGCGCTTGATCTCGTCCTTCATCAGCTGCTCGTACTGCTCCGTGGTGAGCTCGCCCTTGTTGGCGCGGGCACGGGCGGTGCGGATCTCGGACGTCTGCGGGAAGGAACCGATGGTGGTGGTCGGCAGCGGCGGCAGGTCCAGTGCCTTCTCCTGGGCCGCTTCACGGACACCGTAGTCGGCGCGGTTGAAGTCGGCGGCGGTCAGGGCCGCGGTGCGGGCCCGGACTTCGGCGCGCTGGACGCCCTCGGCGGCGGCGCGGGAGGCGATGATGCGGCTGGCCTCATCGATGGCCCGCTGCACCGGGCCGGCTTCGGCGGCGCCGCCCAGGAGTCCGGCCAGGGTGGCGACCTCTACGGCCTTCTGGTCCGCGAACGCCAGCCAGCCGCGGAGCTGTTCGGAAAGCTGGACTTCCTCATCGACGTCGTGCGGAACGTGCGCGGTGGTGGTGGAGGTGCTGACGGCAAGCTTCGCGACGCTCTTGCGCAGTTCGGCGATCTTGTCCGCGGAGGCGGCAAGATCGTTGCGCCAGATGTTGTGGCCGTCGACCACGCCGGCCACCAGGGTCTTGGTGCCCAGCGCGGCCAGGGCCGCGGCGGACGGGACCGCGCCCTTGAAGACGTCCAGGTGCAGGGCGTCGATGCCGGTGGCGGCAAGGGTGCCGAGCTGGCCGTTGAGCGCGCCGTAGGGGGTGGCGACGAACAGCTGCGGGCGGTTCGGAACGCAGGACAGCACCGCGTAGGAGCGGGCCACGGCGGCCTGGATCTCCCCGGCGGAGGTGTCCTGGTCGACCACGAGGGCGGGCTCGTCCAGCTGGACCCAGCTGGCGCCGGCGGCGGCGAGCTTCTCCAGCAGCGCGGCGTAGACGGGCAGCACGTCCTCGAGGCGGGACAGCGGGCTGAACCCGTCCGGGGCGTCGTCGGAGGCCTTGCTCAGCAGCAGGAAGGTGACCGGGCCGACGATGTAGGGGCGGGTCTCCACGCCGTTGGCGAGGGCGTATTCGAACTCCTCGACGATCCGCTGGGAGGTCAGCGCGAAACTGGTCTCCGGCCCGATTTCCGGGACGAGGTAGTGGTAGTTGGTGTCGAACCACTTCGTCATTTCCAGCGGCTGCTGGTCCTTGTTGCCGCGGGCCAGGGTGAAGTAGCCGTCGATGTCCAGCTGCCCCTCGGCGTTGAGGAGCTTGCCGAACCGTGCGGGCACGGCGCCGAGGTGGGCGGCGGCGTCGAGCACCTGGTCGTAGTAGGAGAAGGTGCCGGGGACCGCGGCGGCTTCGGTGAGGCCCAGGCCCTGGAGGCGCTTGGCGGTGCCGAGCTGGATTTCCTTGGCGGCGGCGTCGAGGGCGGCGGCGTCGATCTTGCCGGCCCAGTAGGCCTCCACGGCCTTCTTCAGTTCGCGGCGGCGGCCGATGCGCGGGTAACCCAGGATCGAGGCGGACGGGAACGGTGTGGTGGGGTGCTGTTCAGTCATGGGAAGTCCTTGAAGTTGTTGGTGAAGGAGAAAGAAATTGGGTGGAGTTCAGCTGGCGAGCTGGCGGCGGGCCGCAGTGCGCCGAGAGGTGTTGTGCCGGGCGGCGCGCGGCCGGGGCAGGGCCAGCTTGTCCAGCACCTCGAGGGCGCTGGCGTGTTCGTTGAAGGTGTAGAGGTGGATGCCGGGGGCGCCGGCGTCCAGGGCGGCGTTGGCCAGGTCCACGGTGGCACTGACCCCGACCTGGAGCCGTTCGGTGTCGGTCCCGGCCGCGGCGAGCCGCTCGAGGAGCCGGGGGTCCGGTTCCACTCCCGTCAGCTCGCCCAGGCGGGTGAGCCGGCGGATGCTGGTGAGCGGCATGACGCCCGGAATGATCGGGATAGTGACCCCGGCCCGGCGCGCCCGGGCCAGGAGGTCGGCGTACTGCTCGGTGTGGAAGAAGACCTGGGTGATGGCGAAGTCCGCGCCGGAACGCTGCTTGGCCAGCAGCACCTCGACGTCGTGGGCCTCGCTCGGGGATTCCGGATGCCGGGTCGGGTACGCGGCGACGCCGACGGCCACTTTGCCGGCGCACAGCAGCGCCGAACGGCGCTGCTCGACACGGCGGATGAGCTCGATCAGGTCCTGGGCGTAGCGCAGCGAGCCGTCCGCGGGGTTGCCGCCGTCCTTGGGCTGGTCGCCGCGCAGGGCCAGGATGCCGCGGACGCCGACGTCGAGCAGCTCGCCGATGATCTCCGCCAGTTCCTGCGGGGAGTTGCCCACGCAGGTCAGGTGGGCCAGGGGCCGCAGCGTGGTTTCCTGCACGAGGCGGTTGATGAGCTCGACGGCCGTGCTCCGGTTGGAGCCGCTGGCGCCGTAGGTCACGGAGACATAGTCCGGGTCCGTGGCTTCCAGTTCGCCGATGGTGGTCCAAAGCGAATCGGCAGCCGCGGGTGACCGCGGCGGGAACAGCTCATAGGACAGCGCAACGGGTGCCGCGCCGGCAAGATTGGGGTGTGCGTCGATAAGGCTTGGTGGTGACATTTGCGTCCTTGGCTGAGTCATTGCCTGCAGCGATGCCGGAAACGGAGGCCGGGATGGTGATCCCTGAAGGCCGCCGACAGCTCTGCCGTCAATGAATTGAGTTGGGGAACACGGAGAAAACTTCAGCAGGACGCAGCCGCGACTGTTACGCCTGATACGAAGTTGTCCGTGAGCAAATGTCAGGCCCACATGGGGGCACCCACACCCTCCTGGGCTGCCCTGGGGCTAGCCCTCGGCGGAGGATCGCTGACACGTTACCTCGGTAACTTGTTTAGAACTCTAGGGCCCGCCACGGGGGCGTTCAAGCCACCGCCGAATTAAGACGCAACTTTACGGCTTATTGCGGGGCCTAACAGAATATTCTTCGCCGTTCGCGCCGTCCCGTCACCGGCGGCTGTCACCTGGCCCCGCCCGGCGGCGTGCGCTGAGCCCTCCCCACGGCCCCGGCGCGGCGCTATTCTGTTGCCATGATCCAGCTTCCCGCTAGTTACCAGGAGTATCTCGCCGACAAGAGCGAGAGTTTCATCAACACGGTCCGCCCTGTCCTGATGCAGTCAGCGGCGGATAAGTCGTGCGGAGTCCGGGTGGTGTTCCATCCACACGACCACCAGGCCCATCTTGACCAAAGTCTCCCGTTCGGGATGGTCGCCGAAGACATGGAATGACGGGCGGCGGCGCTCCTAGCCCTCCAGGAGGAGCCGCTGCGGGCGCGGGGCGAGCGTGTGCTCCAGGACCAGGCACGCCGCGCCGACAGCGCCCACGTCCTCGCCGACGCCGGTGCCCACGACTTCGATGGCGTGGATCTCCCGGGTGGCGCTGTTGTCCCTGACGAGTTCCGGGACCCGTTCCAGGTACCGCGCCGCGAGGCCGCTCCAGAACGGTCCGCCGAAGACCACGCGGTCCACATCCAGGGCGTTGGTGACCACCGAGACGGCGCGTGCAACCAGCACGGCGGAGCGGTCGAGGATTTCGGACGCTTTCGGGTCGCCGGCGTCGGCTTTGGCGCAGAGTTCGGCGAAGCCTTCCTGGATCGCCGGTCCGCTGGTGCCCTCGCGGGATCCGTCCAGCACCCCCGCTTCCTCCGCCTGCGCCACCAGCACCTGGGGTAGGCAGGAGGACTTCACGCAGCCGCGCAGTCCGCAGTCGCAGAGGGCGCCGCCGGGGTCCACCACTATGTGCCCGATGTCGCCGGCGTTCCCGGACGTGCCGCGGACCACCTCGTCGTTGAGGACGAGGCCGCAGCCGATGCCCGTGCCCATGTACATGAAGATGAAGCTGCCGGCGCCGCTCGGTCCCCCGGCCCAGGTCTCCGCCACGGCGGCGCTGGTCACGTCCTTGTCCACGAGGGTGGACAGCCCGGTGGCCGCCGCCAGGGCGTCCCGCAGCGGCACGCGGTGCCAGCCGGGCAGGAGCGGCGGATCGACGACGGCGCCCTCCTCAAGGTCAATGGGCCCCGGCGAAGCAACCCCCATGCCGGCGATCCTGGTGGGATCCACGCCGGATTCCGCGATGAGCTGCTTGATCTCGGCGGCAATGGTCTCGATGACGGCGCCCGGGTCGGCGCCGGAAGGAGTGCTGATCCGGGTGTGCTTGACCACGGCCCCCACGAGGTCCAGGACCACGAATGTTGTCACGGCAGGGTCCAGATGGACCCCGACGGCGTACATCCCCGCGGCATTGAGGCGCAGCATGGTCCGCGGCTTGCCCGGCCCGGTGCCTTCCTTGCCCGCCTCGACAATCAGGTGCTGGTCCAGCAGGCGGCGGGAGATGTTGGAGATCGTCTGCGGGGACAGCCCAACGATCCGGGCCAGCTCCACCCGGCTCAGCCCGGCCGGTGCCCGCCGGATGGCGTCGAGGATAACGGTGAGGTTGAAATCGCCCATCCGGGGGAGATTGGTTCCGCGCCGCGCTGTGGGCTGGCGGATCTCAGTCACTGAAACCTCTAAACGTCTTTGGCCACGCACTTGTTGTGAGAATCGTACGTCACCCGCGGGCCTGCGAACACGGAGTCGAGGGACTCCACATGCTCCCATGTATCCGCATGATGGGTTCAGCGAGCTACGCTGCGGGTGACAACCTTGAGTTCCATGACCCTGTCGAGTCGGTCCGCGAACAACAACCGCGTCTGACGCGGAGCGTCCCGTGTCGGTCGGCGCTGGTGCCTGTCGGCGGCGTCGGACTCCCGAAGCCGGTTGATGAGGGTACGGAGGCGGACACCGTCCCCCGGATAGACGTCCCTGAGGGTCCAGGACAGCTCGCTGCTATCCAGCTTCCACTTGGCCGCCAGGCGTTCTATGAAAAGGCCGACGCGGTTGTGCCGATTGAACCGGGGGTTGCACTCGATGGCGCTGACCGTCCTTCCGCTGGGCAGTCGATACCCGTGGCCGTTCCAGCTTTGTCCGGAACCGACGATGACGTCGACCGCGGCGACTCCGGCGAATCCGTCCCGACTCATGGCCTCGAACAGAAGCTGGAGCCATGCCAGCATGGCGTCGATGTCCCCGTCACTCAAATCAATGTCATTGCGGGAGCCAATGAACTTGCCCAGCTTCCCGTCGACCATCTGCTCGCACACCGCGATCGGCCGAGGGACGGCGTCCGGCGGAACCAGATACGACACCGAATAGGACGTTTCCCACGGGAGCCACTGTTCGATGACGATGTCCAGCGGCCCCGAAGTCTTGTGTCTCCACAGATCCTCGATCTGTTGGCTCCAGCTCTCATGCGTAGCGGAGCTCAGCACGAGGTTGCCCTGGCCTCCGATGCCGGGCAACTTGACGATCCGGACGTCGGAATCGCCGGGTACGAGCGCCCTGTTCGCAGCGACGATGTCGGAGGCCGCGAGAGCGGTGAATTCGATGCCCGGCGGCATGGACCGTTCGCCGAGAATATCCCTGCAGCGCCGCCGGAATCGGGCCTTATTACCCCAGGTCCTCCAGACCTCGGGCGTGGCCATCCACAATCGGTCCCCGAGAACGTCTCGCAGCCGCTCAAGCTCGTCAGATCCCTCCACGGAGGGATCCACCATGTATCCCTCGTGCAAGACGAGGGAAGAGGCCGTACTTAACCAGGGCGCGTACTTGACGAGCGAGGTCCGATCGGTGCGGAAAGCAGTGGACGGAGGCTTCGCGCCGAAGGTATGGAGCGACCGCTCCACGCGTGTGCGCCTATAGGCATCCGCCGGCAACGGGGCGAGCATCGCCTTCGTGGCGAATGATGCGGCACCCAGTTCGTTTTCCGAAGGATGCGCGCAGGCCACGACGGCGAAGTCGTCAATAATCGCCCTGTAGCGGCGCCCACTCTCCCTCAGAAGGGACAACAGCCCCATGGCCGCTACACCTCGGAACCACTGACGACAATCCGCGTGCTGCGCTCATGTGGGCTGGCAGCGCACCGCACCTCAGCCGCTCTCCGGCCCGGAGGCGGGCACGACCCGACCCCCGGGAAACCCTCATCCACGTCCACGGCCCTCGCATCCTCCATCGCCGTTTTCCCTTCCTCATCCGTTCTTCTGCATGGCTCCCGCGTGCGCAAACGCCGTGGTTTCACCAATACCGAATATTCGACGCCCGCAGAACGTCCGGCGCCTGCAGAGCACCGTCCTCCTGCCAGGAGCTCCACGCATCATCCGTTTCGGACATTCGTCGCACCCAAGCCGGCACCGTGTATGTCCGCGACCACGGAATAGACGCCCCCTTTGCAGTCTGGACAAGTGTGCGGGTTGAGCGTCGAAACCTCAACCGTTCCCCCAGCCCGGTGTCGCGGGGGCGGAGACCGCCTCGGCTGGCCCCTCAATGGGAGGCGCCGGCCGTGGGCGACGTATCGTTCGAACTGGCTCGTGCGACGGGGCGCATCACTTCATCGACGGCGGTGCCGATGACGCCCCCGTATGCGGATTTCGCGCGGCCGCATCGTCTTCGGTCGTCTCGGGCCAGAGGGCGGGCCGCAAAGTGTTGGCACCGAGGGCAATCAGCCAGGCCTCCAGGAAGAGCGCGGCCAGGCCCGCCGGTTCGAGCCAGTTGCCGACGTCATCCGCGGCGAAGGGTACGGTGGTGCTGCGGGTC
>JAODMV010000298.1 GCA_025464875.1 Arthrobacter sp.
CCAACTCGTCTCGGAGCTCGAACGGATCCACCTGCCGTTTCCCGAGAGCACCACTCCTTCGGACGGGGAACTGCGGATTGCCCAGGCCCAGCTGGTCGGCTGGCTCGAAGGACTCTTCCACGGCATCCAGACGGCCATCGCGGCACAGCACGCCTCCCGGGAGCAGTCCCTCGCCCAGCAGCAGCTCCGCCAGCTGCCCCCGGGTACCGTGATCGCACCCGGCGTCGTGATCGGGGCGAACGGTGAACCGCAGCGCGCGGTAATGCCGCAACCCGGTGCGGCTCCCTCACAGCCTCCCGTGCCGCCCGCCGATCCGGACCACGGCCCCGGCCAGTATCTCTAGCCACGCCTTGGGATTTTTCAGCGCCGCCCGGCAGGGGCGGAAAGATGACGCCGAACTCGGCAAGGGCCTCTGGCGGCGCGCCCACGACCGCTTCACCCGGGGGCTGGACCGCTACCATCAGGTCCTTGAGGGCGTGGACGACGAAGCCCTGTATGCCGAGCTGGTGGAAATAGCGAACGAGCTGGCCGCCCTCTCCGCCCGGGTCCGGCAGATCTGCGTGGAGGCCCAGCAGCGGTCGCCCAGCGACGGACTGGACATCCCCGGGGCGCTGGCAGGAGTCCACCGTTCCCTGTCCATGGCAGGGAACTCCCTGGCCATGACGGCGGAAGCGGCGGCGATGCTCCGGCTCGCCGTCGGCCCGGTTCCCGTGGGGGCGGCGTCCGTGCGCCGGCGCGCCGAATCCGTGCTGGAACAGGTCAGCGACGCCGAACGGCGGCTCGCGCAGGCCGGCGCGAGGGAGCGGGACTGGGGCTGAGCGGTGCTCCCGTTCCATTCCCGGTTACGCGCCTAGCTTAGCCTCGGTCAAACACTGGCCCGGCCGCAGCCGGCTTGGCAGGATGAAGGAATGACTTTTTCTCCTGTTCTGACTTTCAATGACGGCAACACCATTCCCCAGCTCGGCTACGGGGTGTGGCAGGTTGAAGACGACGTGGCCGAGAAAGTGGTGGCCCAGGCGTTCGAGGCCGGTTTCCGCCACATCGATACCGCCAAGATCTACGGCAACGAGGCGGGGGTGGGCCGGGCGATCGAGCAGTCCGGGCTGAAGCCGGAGGAAATTTTCATCACCACGAAACTGTGGAACGCCGACCAGGGATACGAGTCCACCCTGAGGGCCTTCGAGGAGTCCATGGAGCGGCTGGGCCTCGAGACCCTGGACATGTACCTGATCCACTGGCAGCAGCCCAAGCAGGACAAGTACGTCGACACCTGGAAGGCGCTCATTGAGCTTCAGAAGCGGGGCCGGGTGAAGACCATCGGCGTCTCCAACTTCACCAAGGAAGGCCTGCAGCGCCTGATCGATGAGACCGGGGTCGTCCCGGCCATCAACCAGATCGAACTGCACCCGTTCTTCAACCAGGCGGAACTGCGCGAATTCAACGCCTCCCACGGCATCCTCACCCAGGCCTGGTCGCCGCTGGGCCAGGGCGGCGAGCTTCTGGAAAGCCCCGTCATCGCCCAGATCGCGGCCAAGCACGGCGCCACTCCGGCCCAGGTTGGCATCGCCTGGCACCTGGCCATCGGCAACGTGGTCATCCCCAAGTCGGTGACCGAATCCCGGATCCGCGAGAACTACGCGGCCCTGGACGTCACCCTCGACGCGACCGACATCCAGGCCATCAACGGACTGGATGACTCGGCAGAGGGCGCGGGGCGCATCGGCCCCGACCCGGCTGTCTCCGACTTCGCCTAGGCCGGCTTCGCCGACGCCACCTTCGCCTCAGCAGATTTCGCCGAAGCCGCGCGGGGCGGCGTAGCCGGGTTCGCAGCAGGGCCTCCATCTTTGCGGGTGGGGCCCTGCTGCCGTTCCGGATGCGGTTTCTCGCGGGTGCCCCCGCGCTGGGCTATGGCCGTTTCAGGCCGCCGCGCGGGCACGTTGCGGCGGCACGGTATCGATGATGGCCCAGCCATCCGCATCCGTGACGCGCCGGCTGGCGAAGCGTTCCGCGGCGGCGGCGTCGTCGAAGAACTCCGTCCGGATGCGGCCGCAGTCCGTGTCCAGATATGTGACTTCAAATGTGACGTCTGCGGAAACCATGCCGAATTCCTGGTTGGTGAACGTCTGGTGGTCGAATTCCTGGTTCTTCTCCATGGATCCAGTGTGCAACCGGCCTCCGACAGTAAGGCTTCATCCCTCCGGCGTGTTGCCGAGCCGCAGCACGCGTTCCCGGGCCAGGACTTCTTTGCGCCGTTCCCGGTCCGCGTTCCGGGCGGCCTGCTGCGCCACGGCCGCGGCAACTTCACGCCGTTTCCGTGCGGATTTGAGGTCCTCGTCCGTCCGGGCAAGCTGCTCCCGGAGGGCGCGCGCCTCGTCGGCCAGCCTGGCGGCCTCCGCCGTGGCTTCGTTCAGTTCCTCCTCGCCTCGGAGGGCGTCCTCCGAGGCGGAACGAGCCGCCTCTTCGGCCGAGAGCAGGCCGGACCGGGCCCGTTCCATGGCCGACGGCGTGGGCCTGCGGGGCTCCTGCCGCACGGCCTGCAGGCGGGGCTGGTCCGCTGGCCTCTTCCTGGCGGCAGCGGCGGCGCGGACGTCCTCCGCGTCTCCGGCAGCCGGAGACGCCGTGGTAGCCGGAGCAGCGCTTGCCGCGCCGGCGACGGCGGGTGCCGCCACGGCGCCGGCCAGATCGACGACGTCGACCCCGTCCGCGGACAGCGCCCGGAGCAGACGGCCGCTCTGCACCGCAGCCGCGGCCCCCTCGTCGGCGGTGGCCGCGCGCAAGGTCTGCTCGACCTCCGAAGCGATCGTGCCGCTGATCTTCCGACCATGCTGCTCGGCCACGGCGCGAACTGTCTTCACCGCGCCGGACAACAACTGCCGCCGCTCCTGCCCGAGGCTGCGCAGCGCCGCGGCATCCAAGGAAGACTGCGCGGCGCGCATCGACGTCCCCAGCCGGGCCAGCTCGCGGAGGGTTTCGGGACTGTACGCCGCGAGCATGTTTACGGCCCACGCCGCAACGGACGGTTTGGGAAGGGCCCGCACTTCCTCGGCCAGGGACCGCTGTCTCTTGGAACCCGGGCCGGCCGCGGCCGCGGCCACGGCCTTGGCCGCGGCCGCCCGGGCGGCCACAAAGTCACTGAACGGCAAGGCATAGAGCTGCCCTGCAATGCCGGCTAGTTCCCGCTCTCCCATGCAAGCATCATAGGAGTCCGGCGCCGGCCGGGGTGAGAGCGGAAGTGGGCATGTCCGCCGGCGCGTGTCCGCCTATGGGCGGCGCGCCTTCCGCAGGCTCACGACAAGCAGGACGAGGGCCGCCCCCTGGAGTGCGGCCACGGCCGCGATGAGCGCCGGCCGGGCTGCGTAGAGAGCCCCGTAAAGTGCACCGCCTGCCAGCGCCCCGGCCCCTTCGAAGGCCGCGAAGACGCCATAGGCGGTGCCCTTCCGGCTGCCGGGGACCAGATCGGCGATCAGCGCCTTGACCGTCGAATCCTGGATGCCGGTGGCGGTTCCCCAGACCAGGACGCCGGCCAGGACAAGCCCGAGGCCCGGCGCCAATGCCAGCACCGGCACGGACGTGATGAGCACGGGGAGCCCCAGCAGCACGGCCGGACCGGCACGGTCGTAGGCGACGCCGCTGGCGAGTGCGCCGAGTGCGGCCGCGCCCATGGCGGCCGCGTACAGCAGCGGGACCGCCGGGACGGGGACGGCCGCCGTCGCGGTCAGGTGAAAGGAGATGACACCGAAGGCCACCAGCCCCGCGCTCCAGAAAAACGCAGCGGCGGCAAAGAGGATGAACGCGCGAGAGAACGCCGACGGCGGCGCGCCGCCGGGATCCGGCGCTGCGGTGCCCGCGGCGGTCGGCGGCCCGGCGGTGCCGTCCGCAGGGCCGGGCAGGCCGGTCCCCGGATCTTGGACCCGGCGCCGCAGCCGGAGGAGCAGCAGCAGCGCCGCCGCTGCCGGAACGGCCAGCACGGCAAAGGCCGCTGACAGCATGCCGGTGGCGGCGAGAACCGCGGAGACGAGCAGCGGGCCGAGGAGCGCCCCGGCAAGGTCCAGGGACTTGTGGACGGCGAAGCCGCGTCCGCGGCCCACAGGCGTTGCGGCCGCGGCGAGCAGGACGGTCTTCGCCGGGCTTCGGACGGCCTTGCCCACCCGGTCGCCGATAATGAGCCCGCAGGCCAGAACAAGGCCCGCGGCCCCGGCCACGGGTGTCACGGCCAGCAAAGGGACACACACGGCGGTGAGCGCATAGCCGGCCAGGGTAAACGTCCAGTATTTACGGGTGCGGTCCGCCCACGGCCCGAACACGAGCCGGAGCCCCTGCGCCGCGGCCTCCGCCGTGCCCGTGACCAGGCCTACCAGCAGTGCCGATCCGCCCAGCTGGGCCAGCAGGGGACCTGCCAGCGGGCGGGCGCCGTCGGACACGACGTCGGCCGCCAGGCTGACGAGTCCGAATCCGATCACCGGGCCCCAGGGAAGGCGCCGCTGCCCGCCGGGCCCCGCCGAAGGGCCGGCCCGCGTACGGGCCGGCACCCTCCGGTTGGGGCGATCCATCCACCAAGGCTCGTGGAGCGCGAGGCAAAAGACAAGATGTCTTTCCGGGCCGCTACGCGCCCGTCGGTCTTGCGGTTCTCGTTCTCAGCGCGCCGATGGGGCCTGACGTGTTCCGTTGCTGCCGGCACGGAGCAGCTCTTCGAGGGCGGGGGCCTCGACGGGTTCGCCGAGCAGATAGCCCTGGGCTCGTTCGCAGCCCATGGCCCGCAGGGCCTCGAGCTGATCCGGTGTTTCCACGCCCTCGGCGACAACGCGCAGCCCCAGCCCTTGGCCCAGTCCGACAATCCCGGCGACGAAGGTGGCGGATCGGTCTTCGGCGAGCCGTGTGGTGAAGGACCTGTCGATCTTGATTTCCGTGACCGGCAGCCGGTGCAGCTGGGCCAGGGAGGAATATCCGGTGCCGAAGTCATCAACCGAAATTCCCACGCCCAGGGCCCGGAGTTCATGCAGGTTGCGATCGTTTACCGACGACTCGGAGAGTGCCTGCGATTCGGTGACTTCCAGGGTGAGTGCGGCGCCTCGGCAGCGGGTACGTTCCAAGGTCTCCCGGACAAATGCCGTGAACCCTGGACTGCCCAGCTGGACCGCCGATAGGTTGACAGCGATGTCGATGCAATGCCCCACGGCGCGCCAAGAGGCGGCGGCGCGGCAGGCCTCGGTGAGAACATGGGCCCCGACTTCCGCGATCAGGTGACTGTCTTCGGCCAAGGGAATGAAGTCCGCAGGAGACAGCAGGCCCAGCTCGGGGTGCTGCCATCGGACAAGAGCCTCTACGGCGACTATCTTGTTCGTTGCCATATCGATTTGGGGTTGGTAGTGCACGCGCAGCTCGCCGCGGCTTGCAGCACCGCGCAGGTCGGTTTCGAGTCGGAGATAGTCTTTGCCCTGTACCGCCGGGGGTGTCTGGCCCCGGGCCCGCGCTTTAGAGCGGTACATCTCGAAGTCTGCCTTCTCAATGAGCTGCCGGCCTCTCTCCGACGGCGTTTCGGTTCCCTCCGGCGGAAGGGGACCGCTCATGCTGGTTCCGATGGCAACGTCAACGAAGACTTTCCTGCCGTTGACCTCGACCGGCTCGGACAGACTCGCACGAACGTTGGCGGCCATCTGTTCGAGCTCCAACGAAGTTTCGGTGTCGGGGAGGAGGATGACGAACTCGTCACCGCTGTAGCGTGCCACCGTGTCACGGCTGCGCACTGCGGCCCGAAGCTGGGTGGCGACATGGCGGAGGACGATGTCACCGGCGCCGTGGCCGAGGTTGTCATTGATCCGTTTGAATCGGTTGACGTCACAGAACAGCAGGCCTACCCGGCGTCCGTTCCGGGAGGGCTGTGCCAGCGACGTTTCCAGCCGGTCCTCCAGCAACGCCCTGTTGGGAAGCCCCGTCAGCGGATCATGCAGGGCTTGCCACCGGGCATCCTCCAGCAGCCGGATGTTCTCCAACGCCACCGCGGCCAGAGACGCCAGCCCGGTCAGGCGCTCGGTCAGGGCTCCCGCCAGGCTTTCCGGCGCCGCGTGGTCCGCCCAGTGGGCGAGTACAAAACCTGTGAGCCGATTCCCGGCCATGATCGGTACGGCCGCGATGGCGGAGACATCGAAGTCATCGAGTGCAACCTTGGCCCAGTCCGATCCGTTTCGTGTCACCAACTGAGGGGACCCGGTGTTCAGCAGCTCCAAAATTTCGGGGCTGTCCTGGGCGGTCGTCACACGATCGGCGAGTTTGTCCGCCAGTTCACCGCGCCAGCCACTCATCGCGGCAATTCGGACTTTACCCGCACCGGCATCCCAAAGGGCGACGGCGGAGCGGTCGGCGCCCGAGAGTGCCGGAACGGCGTCTGCAATCGACGCGGCAACGGTTCCCACGGTGGAGTGCTCGGCCAGGGAGCGGGCGAGATCGAGCAGTAGCCGCGCTGTTTCGCCACTTTCCCTGGCTTCGGCAATGAAGCCTGCAATGTCGAGGCTGGCCGCGGCGTGCCGGGCGTAGACTGCCAGGGTATCGGTATCGTCGGGAAAGAATTCCTGCCCGGGGTGGGCGACGGCCGCCAGCACTCCATAGAAGTGTGCCGCGGAGGCCACAGGGACGCTCAGGACCGGCAGCCCCTCCAGTGGGGTGCCGGCCGGGACCAGAGTCACGCCGTCGTCACCGAGGGCGGCGGTCAGGGCCTCCCCGGTGCCGCGGACCCGCAGATGTCGTCCGCCCATGGGAAGCCGTACGGCCAGCAGATGCCCCGGCGCGTGCACGGCCCTGTCCGCACGAGTCGCGATGCGATCGAGCACATCCTCTATAGGTGCGCTGCTGACCAAATCCGATGCCGCCCCTTCAAGGACCCGCAGCCGGTGCTCGGCAGATGAGTTACGGCTGAGGTCGGGCTTGTCCCGCTTGGAGCTGCGGACATGGCGACGCAGGCGGTGAAGTAGGGGTTCGCTCCAAGCCACGTGGTAAACGCATTCCGGGGCGCCGTTGAGTTGGCAGACGAGGCCGTGCTCCACCCGCGCCGGCGGCAGCCCAAAGACCACTGGCACTTGACGGAGGAGCCCGATGTTGTAGTCGCAGTCGATTCGGCTGGGATGGTAGGGCGGAAGCACTTTCCAGACCAGCACTGCCCTGCCTGCCTCTGCCCGTTCGCACCGCACCACGGCAGCAGTGTCAAAAAGCATGTACATCCGGGAGATGCTGCGCATCAAGGCGGCAGGCGAGCCGTGCGCCCGGGCCAGCGCCCGCAACGGCTCGGCGTCCGGGTCCTTTATGACGACCGGTCCCAGCCGTAATCCAATCCGTGGGTCGCCTAGATCAGCCGCTGCGGACTCAAAGAGCCGAATTTTGTCGTGGTAGGAGATCCTTCCTCCGACGCTCTGCAACTGCTCCCGCCGATCAAGCAGCCCCGCACTGCCCAGGACACGGTCAACTCCCTCCACGCCGGCCTCGTCCTTCACGACCTGCAAAAGGAGCCGCGTCGTTTGCGTGGATGTGCCGGGCACAGCCTCGGATCCACCACCGTCAGCGCCGCTGTCGGGTGGCAGCCGGTCACCGTTCTCACTGGTCTTACTGGTCGGTAGCGGGGCGGATCCTGGATCCGGTTCAGCAGGCGGGGTATTCACGATGTCCTTCTGGTCGAACTATGAGGGAAGCGGCCGATGCGCATCGGCGCAGGCCTGAGGCAGGATTGGAGGTGAGTGACGGCGTTCCCTGAAGGTGAACCCGGGTTCTGAAAGGGGCCGGGATGCTCGCCGACTGCGACCTTGCCGCATGCGCCACATGGGCTGGAACCAGCCCTCTTGGCACGACCTGGTCGGCCGGCGGCTGAGGAGCGATTGCGAGATGCGGTGCCACCGGTGCCTGGTGCCGGCGTACGGGAGGCTGCGCTATTGAGAATCGAGCATGCTGGAGACCTTGCTGTTCGGCGGCCCGGCTGACCGCGTGGGTCCCGTGGCTTTGCGTCCCCGGCTCGCGCCGGGTTTGCCTTTATCGACGAGCGGATGCTCGGCCAGCGCTACTCTATCCTGTCGGAGCAGGCCGCGGGGCTGTGCGCAACAGGACCCGCGGAGGTCTTTATTTTCGGTGGTTCTTCTCGAGCATCCTGCCTGTGAGGGCATTCACTGGGCGCATCCTGGGGCTCGTGCCAAGATGACGGCATGAAGATCACCAGACAGATCGTCGTCTTCGACGCCGCTGACCTGACAGCTGAGAGCACCTTCTGGGCGGGACTGCTCGGTGGCACGGTGGAGGCGGAGGACGATTGGCACAGTGTCTACGTCGAGGGGGAGGAGCGGATGGGATTTCAGCTTGCGCCCAACCACGTTCCGCCGGCGTGGCCCGAGGGGGCGCCGCAGCAGATCCATCTCGACCTGTATGTCGAAGATGTTGCAGCGGCCCATGACGAGGCCATGGCGCTAGGTGCCCGGCTGTTGAAGCCGGCAGATGATATCGGGTCAGCCGAGGGCTTCCAGGTCTACGCCGATCCCGCCGGGCATCCGTTTTGCCTCTGCTGGGGTTGACGCTTTAGGAGTCGGCCGTCAGCTGTGAAGCGCCTTTACGGCACCGGCTGCCACTTGGATGCTCTGCCAGCCGCGACTGCCCGCAGCGGCGGCCCGAGGATCGAGGATGACGCCCTTGTTCTGCACAATGGAGACCAAGGTGGCGTTGACGATGTCCTCGCGGAGTTCGTTCAGCCACGCGGCGCGGATGTTCGGCATCACAGGGACGCGCGCACGGACGGTGAGGAAGTGACCCCCGATGAGAGCCGCAGCGAAGCAGACCGCACCGGTGGCGACGAGCGTCAGCATGTCGGTACTCGTGGCCACGACGTAAGCCGGCGGAGCAATCAGGGCGAACATGAGGCCGAGGCGCAGCAAGAGGATTTCTGTGGTGCTTCCTGCGGCCCGGCGGCGGCGCATGGTGCTGGCAAGGTGCCGGTCGCGCACGGCCTGCGCCTTCAGCCGCCATTGCCGTGGTGAGCCCAGGTGCAGTTGGACGAGGGCTCGGGCGGCGGCCAGCTCCGCCGGATGAGCCGTTCTCAGTCCGGCCACCAGCGGATCTTCCTTGTCCGCCCAAGAACTGCGTAACCGCCGGTCCATGGCGGCGGCCATATCGTCCAGTCCCAGGCGCGCAGCTGCCTCCACTGTTTCCTCGACCTGAACCCGGTGTGTCTGCGAGGCCTGTTCGGCGGTGTAGGACTCAGACCGGGATCCGTAGCGCGGTGACCCGTCCACCAGTTGATATTCCTTGCTCATGCCTTCCCCCAATACGTGGTCCGGCTGCGGGTCGTTCGCTTGCTGCACGCCGGGCTGGAGCGGCATATCCTGCCGGTCCGGAAACCATTGTGCAGTCTGGGCGCCCGCGGAACGTTTATGCGCGGTTTCGTTACGGCCGCTCATTCCTTGGAAGCGCCTGCATCCCTTGCCATTCCGGTGGTGGCGGCATGTAGGCTGAGCGCCATGCGCGGCGGTGGTAATCCGTGGGCGAACTGAACGCGAACCATTGGGGAAACCTTTGAAAGAGAACGTCCCGCCGGCACCGCAGTACCCGGCCCAGCGTCCGGCCGGCTCCGACCAACTCACACCGCCGTACCTGCAGCAGACGCAGTACGCTCCTTACCCTCCGCAGTTCGTGCCCGCAGGTCAGCGGTCCCCGGCTGGCCCGCCGCGGCCGAAGTCTTCCGGCTTCCGGGTGGCGTCGGGCATCATTGGAATTGTTCTCGGCTCGTGGTTGCTCGTTCCGTCCATCGCAGGCTTCGAGTCCAGCGGCGGAGTCGTTTTCACTGCGTTCCTCATCCTGCTTTCGGCGCTGGGAAACGTCACCGCCGGCATCGTGCTTCTGGCCAACCAGCGCGGGAGGCTCCGGGGATCGCCAGTGACTTCGCTGAGCTTCGCCGGGTTCGCGCTGCTGGTGGGTCTCATCGGGCTGGCCGTGCCGTTCTACGGGCCGGCGTTGTTCGTGTCCACCTTGCTGCTGGCCGCTCCTGTGCTCATCATCATGGGCCTCGGGCTGTCCCGGGAGAAGCGCGGCGCCTGAGCCGTAGGTGCCGGCCGGGGAATGTCTTGAGTCATTGACATCTCTATCCTTGGGGCGCCAAGATCAGCTTGAATGATCGGGGGTTCGCGGATGCCAGAAAGTCCAGGTGCCGAGGGCGGAGCAGTCCAGGATACGAGTGCGATTTGCGAGCTGGCGGATCGGGTACGGGGAGAACTGCTGGCGCCGGACCACGAGGACTACGACCGCGTGCGACGTGTCTTCAACGCCATGATCGATCGCCGGCCGTCAATGATCCTCCGATGTGCCGGCGTGGCCGACGTCATGCAGGGCGTGCGCTTCGCCCGCACGCATCAATTGCCGCTGTCGATCCACAGCGGGGGGCATGGCGTGGCCGGTACCGCGGTGTGCGAGGGCGGGCTGATGCTGGACATCTCCGGCATGAAGGGCATCCGCGTCGATCCTGAGCAACGCACGGCCCAGGCGCAGGCCGGCTTGTTGCTCGGTGAGTTCGACCATGAGACCCAAGCGTTTGGGCTGGCCACGCCCCTGGGGATCGTTTCGGTCACTGGCATTGCCGGCCTTACCCTCGGCGGAGGCCTCGGCTGGCTGAACGGAAAGTATGGTCTCGCGTGCGACAACATGCTCGCGGCCGACGTCGTCACCGCCGACGGAGAGCTCCTCACCGCGAGTGCCACTGAGCATGACGACCTCTACTGGGCCCTGCGCGGGGGCGGGGGGAATTTCGGCGTGGTCACCGCACTGACGTACCAGCTCCACCCGGTAACCACGGTGCTCGCGGGCGGCCTGGGCTTTCCCCCGGAGCAGGCTAGAGACGCACTGCGGTTCTATCACGACTTCGCGAGCGGCGCGCCGGATGAGCTGTCCACGGCTGGCTCGGTGGCCCGCGATGCGGAGGGTCGCCCCACCGTCTGGATAGCCGTGTGCTACTGCGGCCCCCTCGACGAGGGAGAACGAGTGCTCCAACCGCTGCGGAGTTTCGGTCGCCCGGTAGGCGGTGAGATTGGTCCGGTGCCGTACCAGGCGTTCCAGTGCGGCGCCGATGCCAGCATGCCGCCGGGCCGCCAACACTTCTGGAAGTCGAGCTATCTCACGGATCTCACTGACGGAGCGATCGAGGTGTTGCTGGAGTTCGCGGCGACGATCCCGTCGCCGTACACGGGGATCGGGTTACAACAGATGACCGGGGTGGCCAGCCGTATGGATCCGCGGGCTACCGCCTTCGCCCACCGCGATCGCCAGTACGATTTCTTGATCCTGTCCCAGTGGGAGGATCCGGCCGACTCCGATCGCAACATCGATTGGACGCGGCGCTGTTTCGAGGCGATGCGCCCGTATCTCAAAGAAGCCGTGTATGTGAACAATCTCGGAGACCAGGAGCACGACCGTGTGCGAGCCGCGTATGGCGTGAATTACGACCGGCTGGCGGCTGTGAAGGCCCGCTACGACCCGGAAAATTTCTTCTGCCTGAACCACAACATCGCACCCGGTGTGGTGATATAGAAGCGGGCGGCACCCGTCTCCTGCAGCCTCTGCCGTTCGGGCGGGCCCGTAGTGATGAAAGAGTGCCGGACACTTTGGAAACCAGGGCAATCCCCGGGAATGCGCTTCGAAGCCGCTTTGTCAGGGATAACGACAGAACCCCCGGAAATCGTTGATTTCCAGGGGTTCTTCCCGAGCTTCCTGCCAGAATCGAACTGGCGACCTTCTCATTACGAGTGAGACGCTCTACCAACTGAGCTAAGGAAGCAACCGCATGAAATCCCGGCGAACCGGGTGGATCATGCAAGAGATAACTGTAATCGAGTCCCGGCGCCCGGGTCAAAATGAGCAGTCTGCGGGCCAGGCAAACGGCTCACCCGACGCCCGGCGCGCCTTCCGCAAGCGGGCTTAGCAGACGGTGTTGTCCGCGGGGACCTTGCCATCGACAAGGTAGTCGTCGACGGCATTGCCGATGCAGCTGTTGGAGCGGCCGTAGGCCGTGTGGCCCTCGCCCTTCCACGTCAGCAGTGAGGCGTTCCCGAGCTGCTTGCGCAGGGAGGTGGCCCATTCCACCGGGGTGGCAGGGTCGCCGGTGGTTCCGATGACCACGATCGGGGCCGAGCCCTTGTACTCGGCCGGGGCCGGCGTACGGACGTTCTTGTACGGCCACTCCCTGCAGTTGCTGCCGCCGTAGGCAAAGTAATACCCCAAAGTGGGGGAAACCTGGCGTAGCTTTTGCTCGTCGGCCCGCATCGCCGCGGTGTCTGACACCATCGGGTAGTCCAGGCAGTTGATGGCGTTGAAGGCGAACGAGCCGTTCGAAGAGTAGCTGCCGTCCGGTTCCCTGTTGGCGCCGAAGTCGGCCAGTTGCAGCATGCCCGTGCCGTCACCGGCCAGGGCCCGGGCCAACGCCTGGGTGAGGACGGGCCAGAACTGATCGTTGTAGAGGGGGGTGATGAGGCCACTGACGAAAGTCGGTCCGGAGACCATCCGGCCGTCCTTCGCCGGCAGGGGCTTCTTCTCCACCGCGTGGATGGCATCGCGGATCTGCTGGACGCCCTCCTCGGTGCTGCCGGTGAGCGGGCACCCGCTGGCCTGCTGGCAACTGGCGACGTAGGCGTTGATGGCCTTGTCGAAGGCCCGTGCCTGCCCGCTGGTGAGCTCCTCGTAGCTGAGCGACGGGTCCATAGCGCCGTCCAGGACCATCCGGCCGACGTTGTCCGGGAACAGCGAGGCGTAGGTGGAGCCCAGAAACGTCCCGTACGAATAGCCGAGGTAGTTCAATTTGGCGTCGTTGACTGCTGCGCGCAGTATGTCGAGGTCCTTCGCGGAGCTTACGGTGTCGATGTGACCCAGAATCGGGCCGGTCTTTTCTACACATTTAGCCGTGATCGCCTTGTTGTCCGCAATGGCCGCCTCCAGCCCGGCGTCGGTATCCAAGTCGTAGCTCTTAGCCCGGGACGCGTCACGCTCCGCGTCAGTGAGGCAGGTGACGGGAGCGGATCGCTTGACTCCCCGCGGGTCGAAGCCCACCACGTCGTAGTCCCTGCGGACTTTTTCGGAGATGTTGGTCGTTCCGGCGTCCCTGACGAAGTCATAGCCGGAGGCTCCTGGCCCGCCGGGGTTAACCAGCAGGCTGCCCTTCTTGTCGCCCGTAGTAGGCACCTTGAGGGCCGCAATTTCGATGGTGTCCCCGCCCGGCTTGCCGTAGTCCAAGGGGACTTTGATCTTGGCGCACTGGAAGTTGTCCTCACACGCAGACCAGTTGACCTCCTGGGAGTAGAAGCTGCGGAGTTCAGCGGGGGCCGCGGCGGCGATGGCGGGATCAGCCTGATCGGCGCCCGTTTTCGGTCCGCCGTCGGCGCCGAAGAGACTGCACGAGGCCAGCGCGAGGGCCACGGCCATGGCGCCGACGGCCCGCACGCCGATCGCCACCGATCGGAATCTGGCGGGCTGATGGCGAGCGGACTTCATGCGGTTCTCCTTGAAGGATTGGAGCGGAAGGTTCGGGGGCGGGTTGCGCGGCTGGCGGGCGGGGTTCCGTCGCCGGCCCGCTGCCGATGCGGCGGGCACCGTCAAATGAGGCTGGCGGCCATGGACTCGATGGCCAGCAGCGGGGCGACGTTGGTGGTGGTGATCCGTTTGCGTGCCTTATTGATGGCGTCCATGCGGCCTAGGGTCACTTCGGCGGTGGAACGGGCGGCGAAATCTTCGAGTTCGCTCCTCAGTTCAAGGTTGACGAGTTCAACGGCGTTGCCCATCTGGATGATCAGGGCATCCCGATAAAAGGACAGCAGGTCGGTGAGCGTCCGGTCAAGCGAGTCGGTGACAGAGCGCTTGGCGCGGCGCTTCTGGTCGTCCTCGAGCTGCTTCACCTGGGCCCGCATGGCCGGGGGCAGGGTGCCGCTTTCGGGCGCTCCCAGGGTGGCCAGCAGCGCGACCTTTTCGGCGGCGTCACGCTCATCGTTGGAGCTGTTGGCTTCCTCGGTGGCGATCCTGACCAGCTTTTCGGCCATCAGGACTGCGGCCGTGACGCCGCGGAGCGTCAGCGGAAACCGGACGGTTTCCAGCCGGCGTTCCCGGGCCTCCGGGTCCCGTGCCAGGCGGCGGGCGATGCCCACGTGGCTCTGTGCGGCGCGGGCGGCGCGTTCGGCGACGGCCGGGTCCACGCCGTCGCGCTTGACCAGCAGGGCAGCGACGTCGGACGCGGGTGGAAGCCGCAGCGCCACCGGACGGCAGCGGGAACGGATGGTCACGAGCACGTCGGCAGGGGAGGGGGCGCAGAGCATCCATACCGTGCGTGGGGTGGGTTCCTCGATGGCCTTGAGCAGGACGTTGGTGGTCCGCTCGGCCATCCGGTCCGCGTCTTCCACCACGATGATGCGCCACCGGGCCGACGACGGGCGGTTTCCGGCCGTGGACACGAGCTCGCGGGCCTCGTCGATGGTGATGGTGACTTTCTCAGTGCGCACGAAGGCCACGTCGGAGTGGGTTTCCCCAAGGATGGTGAGGCAGGCGGCGCACTCGCCGCAGCCGCGCCGGGTGACGTCCTCCTGGTCGCAGTTGAGCGCCGCGGCGAAGGCCTTTGCCGCGTTGGACCGGCCGGACCCCGGCGGGCCGGTGAAGAGCCAGGCATGGGTAAGACCCTCGCCTTGGGCCGCCTGGCGCAGCTGGGCCACGACGGAGGGCTGGCCCTGGAGGTCATCCCAGACTGTCATGCCGTCCTGCTCGGGGCTATGGACAGCAGGGAGCCGACGCGCTCAAGGATCCGGGCGGCGAGCTCCTGAACCGGCAGGCGGGCCGGGAGCACCAGGTACTTCTCCGGCCGCGCCGCAGCCAGGTCCAGGAATGCTGTCTGGATCCGGGCGTGAAAGTCGTCGGCTTCGGATTCGAGCCGGTCCTCGGCAGCGTCGCCCGCAGTGCGCCGGCGTCGGCCAACCGCGGGATCGACGTCGAGCAGTACCGTGAGGTCAGGCTGGAGGCCGGAGGTGGCCCATTCGTTGATGTCGCGGACGGCTTCAGTGCCGAGATCGCGACCAGCGCCCTGGTAGGCGACAGAGGAGTCAATGTAGCGGTCGGTGAGGACGATCTCGCCGCGCTCCAGCGCAGGCCGGATGACCTGGCTTGCGTGGGCGGCGCGGGAGGCCGCGAAGATCAGGGCCTCCGTGTGGGCGTCGATGTGGCCGTGGCCGTGGTCCAGCACCAGGGAACGCAGCCTCTCACCGATCGGCGTGCCACCCGGCTCACGCGTCCGCAGCACCGTGAAGCCGCGCGACTCGAGGGCCCCGGCCAGTTCTGCCGCCTGTGTGGACTTGCCGGCGCCGTCGCCGCCTTCGAAGGCGATGAAAAGCCCGGGGGACAGTCGCGGGGACACGCCGGGGTTCTGGGTAGTCACAGTTCTAGACTACCGATAATCCCCGACACCATAGTGCCCCCGGGTTCCGCCTTGGCTGCCCTGCGGAACTCCCCAGTACCCTTTGACCATGAGTCTTTCCGAACAACAGGCGACCTCGCTCTCCGCAGAAACAGTGGTCGTGGCGGCCGGCCGTCCGCCCCGCGAGCGGGACGAGCCGGTCAACCCCCCGCTGGTGCTGTCCTCCACCTATTTCGGCACGGGGCCCCTGAGCGATGGGGACCGCGGCTACGGCCGGTATTCCAACCCGACGTGGGACCCCTTCGAAGAGGCCCTCGGACAGCTCGAAGGAGCAGAACTGCCGGGCCTGTTGTACGCCTCGGGGCTCGCCGCGGTCAGCTCCGCCCTCTCCCTGGTCCCGGCCGGCGGAGTGCTCGTGATGCCGTCCCACAGTTACGCGGGTTCGCTGGTGATGGCCACGGAACTGGCGGAGAAGGGCTTCCTGGAACTGCGCACCGTGGACGTCGCGGACACCGACGCCGTCCGGGAGCAGTTGGCGCCGGCCGGGGGGAGCACCGCCAGCATGCTGTGGCTGGAAAGTCCCACGAACCCGATGCTCGGTGTCGCGGACATCCGGGCGCTGACCGCGGCCGCGCACGCGGCGGGCGCAATCGTCGTCACCGACAACACCTTTTCCACGCCCCTCGTGCAGCAGCCCCTGGCTTTGGGCTCCGACGTCGTCCTGCATTCGGTGACGAAGTATCTCTCCGGCCACTCCGACGTCGTGCTGGGCGCGCTCGTGACGTCCGACGCCGGACTGCGCGCCACGCTGCTGCACCACCGCACCATCCACGGCGGCATTGCCGGACCCTTTGAGGCGTGGCTGGCGCTGCGCGGGCTGCGCACCCTGGCCGTGCGCATCGAGCGTTCGCAGGCCTCGGCGGCTGTCCTGGCCGAGCGGCTGCGCACGCACCCGAGGATCGCCGGCATCCGATTCCCCGGGCTCGCCTCCGATCCTGGCCATGAGCGGGCCAAGGCGCAGATGAAGGGGTTCGGATCCGTTCTGTGCGTCGAGGTTGCCCCGGTCG
>JAODMV010000331.1 GCA_025464875.1 Arthrobacter sp.
GACGCTGAGCAGCCTCGAAAACGCCCTGCTCGAATTCCCGGGCTGCGCCGTCGTGGTCTCGCACGACCGCTGGTTCCTGGACCGAGTCGCCACCCACATCCTCGCCTACGAAGGCGACGAGGAGAACCCCTCCAAGTGGTACTGGTTCGAGGGCAACTTCGAGTCCTACGAGGAGAACAAGGTGGAGCGTCTGGGCCCGGACGCGGCCAAGCCGCACCGCGTCACCCACCGCCGCCTGACCCGCGACTAGGCCTGCGCCTAGGCCCGAGGCAGGCCGCAGCAGCAAAGCAGAAGGCCGGCTCCCCGTCTGGGGAGCCGGCCTTCTGCGTGCCGCCGAAAGCGCGTGCCGCCGAAAGCGCGTGCCGCCGAAAAGCGCGGGCCGCCGGAAGCGCGGGCCGGGGTCAGTCGCGTTCGCCCTTGCGCATCTGGTGCCGCACCACCTGGGACTGGAACGCGCCCGCCACCTTGTGCTTCAGGTCGGTCGGAACCCGGATCATGCCTTCCTGCGCCACCGTGGCCACGTGTCGGCCGTCGCGGCTGAAAATCTTGCCGGTGGCCAGGCCGCGGGCGCCCTGGGCGCTGGGGGAGTCCTGGACATACAGCAGCCACTCGTCCACCCGGACCGGCCGGTGCCACCACATGGCATGGTCCAGGCTCGCCACGGACATCCCCGGGGTAATCCAGCTCAATCCGTGCTTGCGGAGGATGGACTCCAGCAGCGTGTAGTCACTCGCGTACGCCAAGGCTGCGCGATGCAGCTCGGGGTCGTCCGGCATGGGGCCGAAGGTCTTCATCCACACGGCATTGCGTGCCTCCCTGGGGCCCTTGGCCGAAACGTACAGCGCCGGGTCGACGTGCCGGACGTCGAAGGGGCGCTCAAAGGCCCAGTGCCGCGCCACCGGGTGGTCGAACTTCCCCAGCAGGTCAGCGGTGCTGGGCAGGGATTCGGGGCTCGGAATGCCGGCGGGCATCTCTGACTGGTGTTCGATGCCCTCATCCTCGTCCTGGAACGACGCGATCATCGACAGGATGGGCGTGCCCTCCTGGTAGGCGTGGACGCGCCGGGCCGAAAAGGACCGGCCGTCCCGCAGGCGCTCTACGCCGAAGGTGATCGGCTTGTTGGCGTCGCCCGGCCGCAGGAAGTAGCCGTGCATGGAGTGCACGCTGCGCCCGGGCGCAACGGTGCGGCTGCCGGCCACGAGGGACTGCGCCAGCACCTGGCCGCCGAAGACCCGCATCCGGGGCTGCTGCTGCGACGGGCCCAGGAAGATGTCCTCATGGGTCCGGGCTCCCTCCAGCTCACCGAGGTCCAGCAGTTGGATGAGCGAGGAGGTGGGATCCTGCGTGGGCAGCGCCTGCAATCCGGCTTCGGCTTCAGTCATGGTTTGACTCTAGACGTCCTCCCGGCACCGCTCAAAAGAGGCACAGCCGGTAGAGTCCATAATGTGTCTGACGTACTAACCCAGCCCCTGCAGTTCACCGATCCCCGCGACCTCGACGATTTGCGCACCTTCGCCACCCGGGCCAGGTCCATCGACGACGGCGCCATCCGGCTCCAGGCGACGGGACCGGTCCTGGCCGCCTACGTCTGCGTGCTGCGGCCACGGCTCCTGGGCGAGTCCACACCCACCATCCTCGGCTTGCGTACCATGGCGCTGGCCCGGCCGGCGGAGACCGATGTCACGGTGCCGCTCTCGGCCGTGCTGGACCGCCTGGCGCGTGCCGCCTCGGACGACGTCGATCTGCCGCTGCCGCCGGTCAGAGTCAGTGAATCGTGGGCCGGGATCGGTGCTCCCCGGGGCGGCTGGGAGCTGCTCGGAACGCTCCAGGACGCCGCCCTGCGGCAGTCCGCGGAGGCCGGCATCACCGAGGTGGCCGCCATCATGCCGGACAGGCCCGGCGCGCTGATCGTCAACAACGCCCGGGCCGCGGTCTGGGGCAGGGAACTGCCCGACGCCGGAGGCCTCCCGGCGGGCGCCGCGTTCGCGGCCCTCACCCTGGGCTTCCTCGCCGACGGCGAACAGAAGCTCTACCGCGCCGGCCGCTGGTTCCGCCTCAGCGGAAGCCGCGGGCACGTCCTGGCCCGCACCGGCTCAGGACTCTGACCGAACCCCTCCGGAACCTTCCTGAGTCCCGGGGGGCCGGGCACCGGGCCGCGGGAGCGTTCAGGCCTCCGAGGGGCTGTTCACCATGGACAGCGCGGCCCGCTCCAGGTAGTCCCAGAGTGTGCCCTCGTACAGCGGCGGCAGCTCCAGGGCATCCACCGCGATGCGCATATGGTGCAGCCAGCGGTCCTTCGCCTCGGGAGTGACGCGGAAGGGCTGGTGGCGCATCCGCAGCCGCGGGTGCCCCCGTTCCTCGCCGTACGCCGTCGGGCCGCCCCAGTACTGTTCCAGGAACATCAGGAAGCGCCGCTTGGCGGGGCCGAGATCCTCCTCCGGGTACATGGCCCGCAGCAGCGGATCGTCCGCGACGCCGTCGTAGAACACATCGATCAGCTTCACGAACGTCTCATGGCCGCCGACGGCGTCGTAGAAGTTGTCCGTGTAGCCGGGCTGCGTGAACGGATCGTTCTGCAGCAGCATTTTGGGCTGGCGCGGTTCGCCGGCAAGGGGGATCGTCATGGTTATTCTCCGGCCGTCTGTTGGGGAGCCGCGTCGGTGTCGTCCGCGGCGGGAGGGATGTAGGTGCCCTGGGAACGGTTGCCCACCCGCAGGATTTCCCCGTTGCGCAAGTACCAGATCGTTCCGTCCTCGGCCAGGACGCGGGTGATCCGCAGGCCCATCGACTCGACGGTGCCCACCACCTCGGAAGTCTCAATGACGTCGCCGATCCCGTACTGGTCCTCGATGGTGATGAAGATCCCGGCCAGGAAGTCGCGGATCAGCTGCTGGGCGCCGAAGCCGATCGCCACACCGAGGATACCCACGCTGGTCAGCAGCGGGGCAATATCCACGTTGAGGTTTTTGAACACGTAGATGATCGTGATGACGGCGATGATGACGCCGACGACGCTGTTGAGCAGCGAGCCGATGGTGTGGGCCCGCAGTACCCGCCGTTCATGGTCCAGGGCACGGATCGCGGGCGAGACCCAGCCAAATTGCCGATTTCGAAAGAAGGTGGTGCCGGCGGCGACGCTCTTTGTGATCCCGGAGATCACGAAGGACGCCAACAGCCACACCCCGACACCTACTCCGATGCTGATGAGGAGGCCGGTCACATTGATGGCCGAAATGTCTTCTGCAGTTATAGGGGCGGTCGAGGACGGAATGTACATCGGCGGGGTGCTCCTTCGTGCTGCGGTTACTGCCGCCTGGCAGTGTCCGAAGCATGGTCCGGACCGGCCTTCGCCGGGCGCATAAGGCTTTGTTCACCTTCAACAGTAGCGCCGCAGGGACGGCCGCCCAGAATTCAGCCCTGGGCCCCCACAGCGGCGGAGGGCTCGTGGAGCACCGGAAAATTGACGCTCCGCGCGATGAAACAGAGCTTGTTTGCCTCGGTGTGCAGCTCCTCCAGCAGCTCCGCAGCTGCGGGATCGGCGACCGTCACGCGGGGCTTGAGCGTGACGGACTCGAACTGGCCGCTGCCGTCCCGGTTGGTCCGCATCAGCCCGGACGCGTGGTCCTCGTACGCCGTCACCACGAGCCCGTGCTTCACGGCCACGTGGAGGAAGGACAGCATGTGGCACTGGGAGAGCGCCGCCAGGAGCAACTGCTCCGGGTTGTAGCGGTTCCGGTCGCCGTGGAAGGCCGGATCGGCGGAGCCCCTGAGCACCGGAAGGCCGGGGATCTCGACGTCGTGGTCCCGGGAGTAGCCGCGGTAGGCCGCGGTCCCCGCGCCCAGGTTCCCGGTCCAGCGGACTGTCAGCGCGTAGCGGTGCTCATCGAGGCTCATGCGGCCAGTCTAATGGTGGACACGAGGCAGACCCCGGCGCCGCGAAGCTGACGACGCCGGGGCCGGAGGTTCCGCTATCCGGCGTCGGCCTGGCGGGCCCGCAGGGCGCGGGCCACGCCGTCGCGGTTTTCCAGCATCATCCGCCGCAGCGCCGTGCTGTCTTCCGGCAGCGAAGCGAGGAATTCATCCGTCCGGTCGACGGTCGCCTGCGTGGTCAGCTGCGCCGGGTAGAGCCCGACGACGATCTGCTGAGCGAGCGCGTGGGTGCGGTTCGCGACGATGCCCGGCACGGCCTCAAAGTACTTCTCGGAGTACGGCTCCAGCAGGCTGGGGTCCAGTACCCGGGTGAAGCCGCTCACCGCCGAACCCTGCAGGGCGTTGGACAGTTCGCCCTTGAGAACAATCGCTTCCCACGCCGCCGCCTTCGCCTCGGGGGTGGGGATGGCTGCGGTGGCGAGGGCCGCCGCGTTCTGGCCGGTGGAGGTGTTGTCTTGTTCCAGTTCGGCGTCGATCTGCTCCTGTCCGGCACGGCCGCCGGTGACAAGCGAGGCGAGCAGTTCCCAGCGGAGGTCCTGGTCCACGGTGAGGCCCTCCAGGGTCAATGACCCCTCCAGCAGGCCGGAGACGTTGTCCAGCTGCCCTGGGCTGCGCGCCAGCAGGGCATAGGACTTCACGAACTGCAGCTGTGCATCGGAGCCGGCCGGAACGCTGGCGGCGAGCTCCCAGAGACGGTCGGCCGCGGCGGTGGCCGTGGCTTCCTTGTGCTCCTCGGCCACATAGAAGGTCAGCGTGGTGGCCAGCTGGCGAAGCTGGACCAGGATCACGGAGGAATCGGACTCCTCGGCGATGTTGGCGAGGATCAGTTCCACGTAGCCGCGGGCCGGGGATTCGCCGTCCCGCGCCGCGTCCCAGGCGGAGCCCCACACGAGGGTCCGGGGAAGGCTCTCGCTGAAGTCCTTCAGGTGGGCCGTGGCCGTTGTGAGGGAGGTGGGGTCGAGGCGGACCTTGGCGTAGGCGAGGTCGTCGTCGTTGAGCAGGACCAGGTCCGGCCGGGGGAGCCCGGCCAGCGCGGGGACCGCGGTGCGCTCGCCGTCGACGTCGAGCTCTTCGCGGTGGACGCGCTCGAGCTTGCCGGCAGCGTTGAGGTTGTAGAAGCCGACGGCGAGCCGGTGCGGCCGGAGCGTGGGCTCGCTCGCGACGGCCGACTGCAGGATCGCGAAGGAGGAGATGACGCCGTCCTCACCGACGGACAGCTCGGGCGTGAGCGTGTTGACGCCGGCGGTTTCCAGCCAGAGCTGGCCCCAGCGGTCCAGGTCCCGGCCGCTGGCCTTCTCCAGCTCGGTCATGAGGTCGCTGAGCTCGGTGTTCTGCCAGGCGTGCTTGGCGAAGTATTCGCGGACGCCGGCCATGAACTGCTCCGGCCCCACCCAGGCCACGAGCTGGCGCAGGACCGACGCGCCCTTCGCATAGGTGATCCCGTCGAAGTTGACCTTCACCGACTCGATGTCGGGCATGTCGGCCACGATGGGGTGGGTCGAGGGGAGCTGGTCCTGACGGTAGGCCCAGGTCTT
>JAODMV010000367.1 GCA_025464875.1 Arthrobacter sp.
TGGTGAACCTCGTGGTGCTGACCTCGGCCATGTCCTCGGCCAACTCGGGCATCTACTCCACCTCGCGCATGGTGTTCGGCCTGGCCCACGACGGCGACGCCCCGAAGCTGTTCGGCCGCCTCTCCAGCCGCAAGGTCCCGCAGAACGCCCTGTTCCTCTCCTGCGTGCTGCTGCTCGCCGGCGTTGCCCTGCTCTACGCGGGCAAGGACGTGGGCGTAGCGTTCGACATGGTCACCACCGTGTCGGCCGTCTGCTTCATGTTCGTCTGGAGCATCATCCTGGCCAGCTACCTGGCGTACCGGAAGCGCCGCCCGGAGCTGCACAAGGCCTCGGCGTTCAAGATGCCCGGCGGCATCCCGATGGTGTGGGTGGTCTTCGCGTTCTTCGCGTTCCTCATCTGGGCCCTGACCACGCAGCCGGACACCCTCACGGCACTGCTGGTGACGCCCATCTGGTTCGCGATCCTCGGCGTCGCGTACGCCGTCGTCCGCCGCTCCCCGCTGCATCAGGCGCGCGTGGCGGAATGGAAGGCAATGGCCGACGCCGAGACCGTGTCAGCCAGCTAGCCCCGCCCGTCCGGAACCACACGACGCTCCCGCAGCTTTCGGGCGCAAACACACGGCGCTCCCGCAGCTTTCGGGCACAACCACACGACGCTCCCGCAGCTTTCGGGCACATAGGACAGCCCCTCCCTCACATCCTGTGAGGGAGGGTCTGTCCTTTTCTTGCGGGAGGTGAGGGAGGGCCGGTCCTTTTCTTGCGGGAGGTGAGGGAGGGCCGCCAACAGGACGGCGGGAGGTGCGGGAGGGTCGGCGTCGGCAGGCAGGGACGCAGCTTAAACGACGACGCCGGAACTCGACTGAGTTCCGGCGTCGTTTGCGTAAGCGAACAGATCAGGCGATCAAACGGGAGTCGCGGCCCGCTCCGTCTTGGCCTCTTCCACCAGCGCGGCCACGGCCGGGAACAGCGGGTGCCCCGCCGTCAGTCCGGTGACCTTCTCCGTGGCTTCCTCGGGGGTGGAGGTGGCGAGGATCTGGGCCAGTTCCACAGCCTCGGCGTCAGCAGGATCGTTGAAACGCAGGGCCGCGGCGATGGCGCCGAGCAGCGCCTCCGGGACGATCCCCCGTTCGGCCAGCTCGGCAGCCGGAGCGATGAACCGCTCGTTCCGGCTGAGCTTGCGCAGAGGTGCCCGCCCCACGCGGTTCACGGTGTCCGGCAGGTGCGGGTTGGAGAAACGGCCCAGAATCTTCTGGACGTAAGCCTCCTGTTCCTCGCGGTTGAAGCCGTGCTTGGCCACCAGCAGCTCTTTGGTTTCGTCGAGGACGGCGCGCACGTCCGCGGCGACGTCCTGGTCGGCCATGGCCTCCGAAATCTTCTCCAGGCCCGCCTCGAAGCCGAAGTAGGCCGCGGCGGCGTGCCCGGTGTTGACCGTGAACAGTTTGCGCTCGATGTACGGCACCAGCTCGTCCACGAACGTCGCCCCGGGAATGACCGGCTGCTTGCCCGCGAACGGGGTGCGGTCAATCACCCACTCGTAGAAGGTCTCCACCGTAACGTCCAGGCCCTTCCCGGCTTCCTGGTTCGGCACGATCCGGTCAACTGCCGTGTTCGCAAACACGGCAGCCGACTCCAGCGCTCCGGCCGCCGGATCCCACTGGGCAGCCACTTCGGACTTCAGGATGTCCGTTGCGTTGATGGCGTTTTCGCACGCCATCACCTGCAGCGGGGCCTGCCCTGCGTCCCGGGCGGCGATGCCCTTGGCGATCACGGGCGCCACGAACTTGAGGATATGCGGCCCCACGGCGGTGGTGACGATGTCCGCCGTCGCGATCTCCGAGATGACCTCCGCTTCCTGCGTGCTGGAGTTCAGCGCGCGGAAGTTTTCAACGGTGCGCACGCTGGGGTCCTCCCCCACCTCGTGCACGTCGTAGCTCTCCGCCGCGGCCAGGTTGGTGATCAGGTCCTCCGCGACGTCCGCGAACACGACCTCATACCCCGCCTCGTGCAGCAGCAAGCCCACGAACCCGCGTCCGATGTTTCCGGCTCCGAAATGAACAGCTTTCACTATGAGTTGACCTTTCCGAAGAGTGCCAGCACTTCGTCGACCGAGGTGGCCGCCTCAAGCTGCGCGACCTGTGCCTTGTTGGTGAACACCTTAGCGATCGAGGACAGGATGTGAAGGTGCTCGTTGTTGATGCCGGCAACGCCCACCACGAACTTGACCTGCTTGCCGTTCCAGTCGATGCCCTCGGGGTAGCGGACCACGGAGACCGCGGACTTCTTAATATGGTCCTTCGCCGCGTTGGTGCCGTGCGGGATGGCGAGGTAGCTGCCCATGTAGGTCGAGACGGATTCCTCGCGTTCGTGCATGGCGTCCACGTAGGCGCTGTCCACGGCGCCGCGCTCCAGCAGGAGCTGGCCCGCCTCGTCGATGGCGGCGTCCCGGGTGGTTGCCGTGCCGTTGAGAACGACGCTGTCCGCTACCAGGATGCCGGCGGGAACGTCCGCGGCCTCCGGCGTCTCCGCGGCACCGGCGGCAGGCGTTTCCGCGGCAGGCGCTGTCTCTGCCTGCCGGCCATCCCCTGAGTTGCTGCTTTTGACCAGTTCCACGATCTCGTCGTAGCGCGGGCTGTTCATGAAGTTGTCCACAGAGACGTGCACCGCGCTGGAGGTGGCGGGCTTGGCCCGCTCGGTCAGGTCCTGGTGGGTGACGACCACGTCGTAGCTGTCGTTGAGGCTGGCGATGGCGGAGTTGGTGACCTTGACGTCCGGGAAGCCGGCGGCCTTGATCTTGTTCCGCAGCACGGAGGCGCCCATGGCGCTGGAACCCATGCCGGCGTCGCAGGCAAAGACGATGTTCTTCACCGGCCCGGCGAGGACAGCCGTGGTTCCGGCGCCGGCGCCCGCACCCACCAGGGCGGAGGCGACGGAGCTCTTCTTGCCCTTCATGTCTTCCATGCGGGAAGTGGCGGCGCTCAGGCTTTCCTCCTCGGTTTCACCCACCGGGGTCTTGCTGGACTTCAGGATCACCGAGGCGATCAGGAAGGAGACAGCGGCGGCGAGCACGACCGAGAGGATCACGCCGAAGTAGCTGTCACGGGCGGTCTGGGCGACCACCGCGATGATGGACCCCGGGGCCGCGGGGGCCACGAGGCCGGAGTTGGTGATGGCCAGTGTCGCGATCCCCGTCATGCCGCCACCGATCGCGGCGAGGATGAGGATCGGCTTCATCAGCACGTAGGGGAAGTAGATTTCGTGGATGCCGCCGAAGAAGTGGATGATGGCGGCGCCGGGGGCGGAGGCCTTGGCCACGCCGCTGCCGAAGAACATGTAGGCGAGCAGGATGCCGAGGCCGGGGCCGGGGTTGGCTTCGAGCAGGAACAGGATGGACTTGCCCTGCTCCAGCGACTGCTGGATGCCGAGCGGGGTCAGCACGCCGTGGTTGATGGCGTTGTTCAGGAACAGCACCTTGGCCGGTTCAATGAAGATGCTGGTCAGGGGCAGGAGGCCGTTGCTGACCAGGAACTGGACCACGTTGCCGGCGGCCGTACTGAAGGCCTGGACCAGCGGGGAGATGCCGTAGAAGCCGAGCATGGCCAGCAGGGCGCCCCAGATGCCGGCGGAGAAGTTGTTTACCAGCATCTCGAAGCCCGGGCGGATCTTCCCGTCCCAGATGGCGTCGATCTTCTTCATGGTCCAGCCGCCGAGGGG
>JAODMV010000388.1 GCA_025464875.1 Arthrobacter sp.
TGACCGCGGCTACGTGCTGGACCAGGGCAAGGATGCCTACACGGGCACCGGCCGGGAGCTCATGAAGGACCCCAAGGTCATCCAGCTCTACCTGGGCACCCTGGCCGACACCGTGGAGTAGCTTTACCAAGCGGTCCCTCGAAGGGCCGTCACCGCCTCCCGGTGGCGGCCCTTCCGCTTGCCCGGGGCCGTTCCGCCGTGGCTGCCTTCCTGCGGGGCCTCCATTGCTACGACGACGGCGTCACGCACCGCAGAGTCTAGGGCGGACGGCGCGTGGGCTCCGGCGGATTTCCGGCCTCGGGCATTCCCCCGGGCGGCAAATGACTGCTGTGCGTGACGCATCCGCTCCTGCCCGCCCTCCCCGGGCGCAGCAGAAGACCCCCGTCCGGAATGGACGGGGGTCTGCCAGGAGGGACGGCTTACAGCTGGCCGAATTCTTCCTTGGACGGCTTGTAGGTGTTGTTGTCCTGGTACTGGTAGATGCCGATGAAGGCTTCCGTCGGGTCGCCGGCGTCGGAGAACGTCACGGGGCCGGACTGGCCGTCGTAATCGATGTCCTTGCCGTTGCGGAGCAGCGTGATGCAGGACGGGAAGGTGCTGCACTTCTCGCCGGATTCAGAGACCGCTTTGAGCTGCGCGGCGATGTCGGTGCCCTTGGTGCTCTTGGCGGCCTCGGCTGCGAGCGCGACCATGTTCACCGCATCGTAGGACTCGCCTGCGTAGCTGTAGTCCTTGAGCGCCGGATCGATTGCCAGGAGCTTCTGCTTGAAGTCCTCCTTGGCGAAGGTTCCGGGGATGGTGCCCTGTGCGCCCTTCAGCGTGCCCGCCTGGAAGTCCTTGCTGTAGTCGGACATGTTGCCGTCCACCAGGAACATCTGGGTGGGCTTGACGCCCTTGCCCGTCATCAGCGGAACAATGCTCTTGGCCTGGTCAAAGGTGATCAGGGCAATGGCATCAGGCTTGGCGGCGAGGACCTTGTCTACCTGGCTGCTGAACTGCGAATCGCCTTCGTTGAAGAGTTCTTCGGCGACGACCTTGCCGCCGGCCGCTTCAAACGCGGCCTTCACGTTCTTCGCCAGGCCGGTGCCGTAGGCGTCGTTCAAAACGACCATGCCAACGGTCTGCGCCCCGCAGGTGGCCATGTAGTTGCCGAGGACCTTGCCCTGGAGCACATCCGAGGGGGCAGTGCGCCAGTAGAGGCCCTTGTCATCCCAGGTCGTGAAATCCGGCGACGTGTTGGCCGGCGAGATCTGGACCACTCCGGCACCTGTGATCTGGTTGATCACGGTCTTGGAGACGCCCGAGGAGGCTGCGCCGACAATTGCGCTGACACCCTGGCCAAGCAGAGCCGTGGTGGACTGCGTGGCGATGTCGGTCTTGGTGTCACCGGAGTCGCGGTGGATGACCTCAACAGACTTGCCGAGCACGCCGCCGGCATCGTTGATTTCCTTGATTCCAAGGTTGACGCCGGCGATTTCGGGCGGTCCGAGGAAGGCCAGCGAACCCGTGGTCGGCAGGAGCGAGCCGATCTTCAGGGGAGTGTCGGTGATCGTCGTTGCGGCAGGGACCGGACCGGTGTCTCCGGTGGCCAGACTTGCGCCGGCGCCGGCTCCGGCACTGGGGGCCGGGCACGTGATGCCTGCCGCCGTGGCGGCAGTCGAACCTGTCGACGTCGGTGTGGACGAACCACCACAAGCCGTAGCCAGAAGAGCGACGCCGACGCTAAGCGCGGTCAGCTTAGCGACACGCGGCGCCACATGGGGCAGTGAAGTCATTTACGGTCTCCTCGATCTGAAGGTGCGAACGGCCTTCGGCGCGAAAGATCAGGTGTTCCTGATTTAACTTCAAGCTAATGCAATTTCAGCGCTAACATAAGTGACTTGGGTCACATCCTCATAACACTCGTTGCATAGGGGAAATCCGCCCCGCGGCCGTGCTCGGGCACCCGGACTCGATGGGTCGCCCCCCGTCAGGCCAGGATCGCGTTTTGTTGTTCCCGGGTCAGCGCGGTGGCCTGGCCGCAGTTCCCACACCTCAGCGAGTAGCTGCGCCGGACGGTGAGGAGCGGGATGAAGAAGACGGTGAGTTTCGTGGCCCGTTCTTCCACCCGGTGCTGGGCGTATTGGTGGCAGTACTGGCAGGTTCCGGGACGCGAACCAAGGATGCGGATGGCGGTTTTGAAGCCGAAGAGGAGAAACATGGGTCACTTTCATCGCTGGCTGGGATCGGCGGGCAGTGCACCGGGCAGGCTCAGGGGCGGCCGGGTCCGGGTCATGCCGTTAGGTGCTGGCTAACTAACACTAAGGCTGCTTATCATTGAAGCGTACGCAGCTTGAGCATCGGACGACAGGTCCGGCCAATATATGCCGGCTTGGGTCCGCCTTAGCGCTGGAGGCAACAATGACTACCTCATCACCTCAGTCAATGCGGAGTACCGGTCCACGCACCACCCTGCAGAAAGCCGCCATGGCGGTCGGGGCGGTGTTCCTCCTGGTCGGCATTCTCGGCTTCATTCCTGGCATCACGACGCAGTACGAGACGATGGACCTCGCCGGACATCACTCCATGGCCATGCTGCTGGGGGCCTTCCAGGTTTCCGTGCTGCACAACATCGTCCACCTGCTGTTCGGTGTCGCCGGAATCCTCATGGCCCGCACGGCGTCCGGGGCCAGGAACTACCTCATCGGAGGCGGGGCTGTTTATCTCGTGCTGTGGATCTACGGCCTGATCACCGCCAACACCGACTCGCCGGCCAACTTCGTCCCCCTCAACGCGGCGGACAACTGGCTGCACCTGTTTCTGGGAGTGGGCATGATCGGCGTCGGTGTCTTGCTCAGCCGGGAGCACCCCGCCGCCGCCACTCGCCGCCCCTAGACGGAAGGCCCGGCTAACGGAAGGCCCGGCCTCCGGCCCGCCCGCCGCCGGCCCAGCCCGCCGGTTCAGTCCGCCCGTTTAGTCCCCGCGTTTAGTCCCCGCTTCGCGCAGGTGCTGCTCGAGCTTCTCTTCCGAATCCCGGCGGCGCTGGCTCACGGTGCGTATCGGCTGCGTGGCCGGCCTTCCGGGATCGGCCTTGGCTGCCGGCTGACTGTGTGGGGCCTCGTCGCCAAGATCAGACGTGGCCGACGGGCGTCCCGTGTTCTTGCTCATAGATGCATCGTGCCACTGAGTCCGCGCGGACACCAGAGCCGCGCGGACGGTAAGGCGCCGGCGGAATGGTGGTCTTCGTGCCACAGTTGCGCCCCGGCGGTGGCGGCGGCGCGCGCGGCTCGTCCGGGGCTCGCAGTCCAGCATCGACATCTCACTGGCCGTGTTCACGCACGCCGGCGCGGCGGGCCATCGGATACCTTGCCGCACGGCTGCGCGTTCTGGGCCCGGAAGTCCAGGGGGCCTTGACCCGCACCGCCTTCTACGTCACCAACCCCGCCCTTCTCTTTACCGTCGTGGCGGGCAGCGACATCCGCGCGGCCCTGGGAACAGACGCACCGCTGGCCCTGCTGTCCGCAGCGATCGTGGGGCTGCTGTACTGTCTGCTGAGCTTCCTGTTCTTCCGCCGCCCCGTCGCTGAAACAGCCGTGGGCGCCATGGCCAGCAGCTATGCCAACGCCAACAACATCGGCATCCCCGTCTCCCTTTACGCCGTGGGCACGGCCCAGCATGTCGCCCCCGTGCTGCTGGTCCAGATCCTCGTTCTGGCTCCGGTTTACCTCACCATCCTGGGGCTGGCGAGTGGCTCAAAGATCTCGTGGCGGCAGCTCCTCATCCAGCCCTTTACCAACCCGATGATCATCGCCTCCGGGCTCGGTGCCGCCGCCGCACTGACCGGCTGGAACGCCCCGGAACTGCTGCAGAAGCCCATCGACATGCTCGCCGGCGCCGCCGTTCCGATGGTGTTGCTTGCCTTCGGATTGTCCCTGGCGGGCAGGGCGCCGCTTCAGAAGGGCGATAGCCGCACCGAAACCCTGGTCGCCACCTTCCTCAAGATCGCCGCGATGCCCCTGATCGTATGGGTGCTGGGCCGCTTCGTCTTCGGACTCGAGGGGCAGCACCTGCTCGCGAGCGTGATCATGGCCGCCCTGCCGACGGCCCAGAACGTGTTCCTCTTCGCCTCCCCCTACGGACGGGGAATGACCGTGGCCCGGGACGTCATCCTGTGCACCACCGTCCTGAGCGTGGGCGCACTGCTGGTGGTTGCCTGGCTGGTCCACTAGCGCCTGCGGACCAGCCCCACGGCCGCGTCGGCGCCCGAGGAACGCCCCCGGGATTTGGTGCCGTCCACATAGCGATGGGCATCCGGTGCCCGAAGCCGGCCCACGGCCGGCCTGCTGGCTGTTTCCGGGTACCCTGCCCATCTGGACAGGGTTGAGCAGCGAACCTACTCTTCAAGGGTGGCGGCTGCAGAACCGCGGCCGCCTCCGCTCCACCGGACAACTGTGAACCAACAGCAACGCAGCCAAGGAGATTGCCATGACGAAGGTACGCGAAATCATGACGGGCAGCGCCGAGTGCGTCCGTGAAAACGAAACCCTTGAACAGGCCGCCCGGAAGATGAAGGAGTTGGACGTCGGATCCTTGCCGATCTGCGGAGAGGACAACCGGCTCAAAGGCATGCTGACGGACCGGGACATCGTCGTCAAATGCCTGGCCGAGGGCGGTGACCCGCGCACGGCCACTGCAGGTGAGTTGGCCCAGGGCAAGCCGGTGACCATCGGCGCCGACGATTCCATCGAGGAAGCGATCAGGACTATGCAAGAGCACCAAGTCCGCAGGCTGCCGGTGATCGACGGCCACGACCTGGTCGGAATTCTGAGCCTGGCCGACATCGCCCGGAATTATCCCGAGGACCGCGTCGGAGAATTGGTCGAATTCATCTCGTCCTGAACCGTATGCACAGCCTGGCCGCGGCGGCCGCGCGGTACCGAGGTGGGTGCCACCGCCAGGGAACCGGCTTTCCCACCGATCCCAGGGCGCAGTAGCCTGTGCGTATGGCTAGCGCAGGGACCAAGCAGGTGACCGTCGCAAGAAGGCCCCCCTCGAAAACTGCGGGTCTTCTATACGGGCTGGGTCTTGGCGGGTTTGTCGATGGCATCTTCCTCCATCAGATCCTCCAGTGGCATCACATGCTGACTCACACCAAGGAATACCCGGCCCATACGGTTGCGGGGCTTGAAGCGAACACCCTGGCAGACGGATTCTTCCACCTGGCGATGTGGCTCCTCGTCCTGGCCGCCTCGGTCGCCACCCTTGCCAGCTGGCGCCGGGGACGGCTCGCGCCGAATTGGAACTTCCATTTCGGGCTTGTCCTCATGGGGTGGGGAATTTTCAATGTTGTGGAAGGACTGATCAATCATCAGATACTGCAGGTCCACCACGTCCGTGATGATCTCGGAGGACCGCTGTCCTGGGACATCGGCTTTCTGATCTTCAGCCTGCTGCTCATCATCGCCGGATGGCTTCTGCACAAGCGAGGCCTGAGAACTCTTGACAGACGCAGCGGAGCCGTCTGAGTCCCCCAAGACGATGGTGTCGACGTCCCTTTCTCAGGATCCAGCGCGCCCAGGGTGTGGCAGGAACGCGACGGCGGCCTAGTGTCGCTGGCAGACTTCCGAGCGCGCAGAAAGGCATGACCATGGAGATCATCGAATTCCTGGACGCCCGCATCGCCGAAGACGAGGCGGCCGCACGTGACGTTATGCCGGCCGAGTGGACGAACGCGACAGGAGCAATCGTCGGGCCGGCCCGGGAGCACATGGACAACTGGGGTCCGGGCCGCGTCCTGGCTGAGTGCAAGGCGAAGCGGGACATTATCGGCGTCAGGAACGCTCTTGCAGCGAACAACCCGGAAGAGGGCTCCTCCGGCTGGTTCCAGGTGGCCGCCTTCGACACCGCGATCCGCCAGCTCGCAGCCGTCTTCAGGGACCATCCGGACTACGCCCAGCTATGGCGGCCATAGCTTCACCACACTGGTCGCCAAGGCTTGATTTCGCCCGGGCGTGGGGCCAAGAAACAGACCCCCGGTTCCCCTGGAACTCCAGGAAAACCGGGGTCTTTTCGTTTTGTACCCCAGGTGGGACTCGAACCCACAACACGCGGATTTTAAGTCCGCTGCCTCTGCCAATTGGGCTACTGGGGCGTCCGGTCAATGGTATCCCGTCTTGGCTTCTGCTAACGGCCAGTAAACGGCGCAGCGTAACTGAAGGTTCCGCTGACGCCCCCGGGCCAGGCGGCCAGCGGGAGCAGCTGGAAGTATCCGCCCCAGGCCGGATCTGGCGGTTCCACTCCGCGGGAGGCGGCCGTCACGAAGCCGAAGCGGGCGTAGTACGCCGGGTCGCCAGCAGCGCGATGCCGCTCTCCCCCGCGGCATCCGCCCGGGCCACCGTTTCCTGCATCAGGGCGGAACCGACGCCATGCCGCTGCAGCCGCGGCAGCACGCCAATCGGCCCAAGGCCCAGGAGCTCCAGCTCCCCCACCCGGCCGCGGGTGCTGATCACGTGTCCCACGATCTCGCCGTCGAGTTCCGCGACGATGCTGAACCCCGGAAGGTATTCCCCGCAGTCCCAGAGCCCGCGCACCAGTTCCACCTCCTCCGGTTCCCCTCAACGGGCAGGCCGGTCACGGGCGAGACGGCAAACGCCGCGGCGGTGAGGGCCAGGATGGCCGGGCGGTCCGCCGGGCCGTTCGCTGCGCAACACCAGCCCCGCCGCGGGCCGGATTCGGCCGCTGTCCGCGGCCAGCCTGCGCAGGACTTCCAGGGTCCGCTCGGCGCCGGCCACGGGCACCAGCAAATACGCCTGCCAGCACGTTGCAGCTGATTCCCGCATCGGTCAGGGCGGCGCTGACGGCGGCGGTCAGGCCCACCGCCTCCAGCGAGGAATGCACTTGGAGGGTGACCCATGCCCCGACAAAGTCATAGGACAGCCCGAGGCCGTCCGCTTCGGCCCGCGGCATCACCACGGTCAGCCCTTCGGCTTCCCGGACGGCGGCGGCAATGCCTCCGGCCAGCTCCTTACCGTGCGGCCACAGCACATGGACGTACTCGCCGTCGCGGCGCACCGGATGCATGGTCGCCAGAAGAGTCCGCAGGTCCTTTTCACCGGCCATGGAGCCAGTCTAGGCTCGCGGCCGGCGCCGCCCCGCCGGCAACGCCGGCCGGCGCCGCCCCGCCGGCAGCGCCCGCCGGCAACGGCAGCGGCGAACAACACCGGCAGCACGGGCGAACAACAACGGCGGCCGCTCCCGGGTGGGGAACGGCCGCCGTCGAAAGGCTACTGCGGGCTACTTGGAGTTAGCCGGTACAGATTCCTTGGCAGCGCCGGTGCCGGCGGCAGGCGCGGTAGCGGCGGCGGGCTTCGGGGCCGGGGTCGCCGCGGCCACGAAGGATCCGCGCGGGTTGTCCAGATCGACGAGCTGCGTGGTGTCGCGGCCCGCGAAGAAGCCCACGACCCAGCCCGCGATGACACGGACCTTGCGCTCGACGGTCGGGATCGCCATGCCGTGGTAGCCGCGGTGCGCCAGCCACGCGAGCGGGCCCTTGAGCCCGATCGTGCCCACGACCTTGATGTTCGCGACGCCCTTCCATTGACCGAATCCGGCGACGGCGCCCAGGTTCTTGTGCTTGTAGTCCTTGAGCTCCTTGTCCCAGCGCGAGGCCCAGAGGTTCTTGGCGAGGCGCTTGGCCTGGCGCAGGGCGTGCTGGGCGTTCGGCACGCAGGTACCGTCCGGCAGGCCGCTGCCCGTAAGGTCCGGAACAGCCGCGACGTCGCCGCAGGCCCAGGCGTTCTCGACGATGCCTTCGTCGCCGGCGATGCGCAGGTCCGCAAGGACCCGGACGCGGCCGCGCGGCTCGAGGGGGAAGTCGGTGGAACGGACCACCGGGTTGGCCTGCACCCCTGCGGTCCAGACGAGGGTGTCCGCCTCGAACTCCTGGGCCAGCGTCTTGCCCGGGAGGTTGATGAGCTTCAGCGAGCCCTCGGCGTTGTCCAGCGAGGTGTTGAGCAGGACCTCCATGCCGCGGCTGCGGAGGTGCTCGACGACCCATTCAGCCTGCTTCTCCGTGACCTCGGGCATGATGCGGCCCATGGCCTCGACCAGGACGAAGCGGACTTCCTCCTGCTTGACGCGGGGGTTGTTCTGGACCGCCGCGCGGGCGAGGTCTTCCATTTCGGTGATGCACTCGATGCCGGCGAAGCCGCCGCCGACGACGACGAAGGTCAGGGCGCGGGCGCGCTCCGCGGGGTCCGTCATGAGCGAGCCGGCCTCGATGCGGTCAAGGACACCGTTGCGCAGCGCAACGGCTTCCTCGATGGTCTTCAGGCCGATGCCCTTCTCGGCCAGGCCCGGGATGGGGAAGGTGCGGGTGATCGCGCCGGCGGTCACGACGATGTCGAAGTAGGGAACCTCGAAGGGGTCGTCGCCGTTGGCCGGGGCCACCACGGCCGTGCGGTTGGCGTGGTCGATCGAGGTGACGCGGCCCTGGATCAGTTCAGTCTGCTTCAGGTGCATGCGGTGCGAGACGACGGCGTGGCGTGCCTCGATGTTGCCGCCGGCAACCTCCGGCAGGAAGGGCTGGTACGTCATGTAAGGCAGGGGATCAACGAGAGTGACGATGCCACCGGCATTCGCGATCTTTTTCTGCAGTTTGAGGGCTACGTACAGGCCGGCGTACCCGCCGCCGACGACGAGTACCCTGGGACGGTCCTGGAGCTGAGGGGAGGATGCCATGCGTCCAGAATACAGTAGTTTGTGAAAACCTTCACTAACTATGTTTGCTCGCCCGAATCCACGGATTCTCGGACGCCCACGCGGGGCTCGGCGGGCGCTGCGGCGGGGGTCCGCGCGGCACGCCGCAGCTGGAAGACCGCTGCTCCGGCGATGGCCACGAACAGGCCGCCGAAGCCCAGGACCACGACCGCCGGGACGGCATGGTCCAGCTGCGACGGCGCTTGGGCGACCGGCACGCTCGCCTCGGGAAGCGTCGGCACCGGGCTGGACGGGGCGGGCGCGGCTGCCGGCGCCGAGGGGACCGGGTTTCCCCGCCGGTGGACGCGGATCCAGTCCGAAATCGAGCCCAGCGGGTTGGTCGTGGTTTCGGGAACGTCGGCCTTGAGCGCCGCCTCGGCGTTGAGCACGCCGTAGCCGTACAGCGGGTCCTTGCCCGGCGCCCCGGCATCCTTGGCGGTACTGACGATCCGGTTGATGACCTGGCTGGCCCTCATCTCCGGCCACTTGGAACGGATCAGGGCGGCGACGCCGGCAACGATGGGGGTGGCGCCGGAGGTGCCCGCCCATTCGGCGTAGCCGCCGCCGGGCATGCCGCCGATCAGGTTCTCCGCGGGCGCCGCGGCACCGATGCTGATGCCCTGGGACGACGAGTCGACGCTGGCCATCCCCTTCCGGTCCAGCCCGGCAACGGTCAGCACCCCGGGAATGGTGGCCGGCGCCCCGACCTGCACGTTGCCGCCCACCCGGTTGCCCGCGGCGGCGACGATCACGACGTCCTTCTGTTCGGCGTACAGGAACGCCGCGTCCCAGCTTTGCGGCCATTCCGGCGAGGTGCTGCCCAGCGAGATGTTGATGACGCGGGCTCCGTTGTCGACGGCCCAGCGCACCGCCTCGGGGATCTGGTCCTGGTCGCTCTTGCCGCCGGGGTTGGCCGATCCGAGCCAGGTCGAGACGGACAGCAGCTGCGCCTCCGGGGCGACGCCGACGATGCCGTCCGGGCCGACCCGAGACTTGGGGCTCGGGCTCGGGCTCGGGCTCGGGCTCGGGCTCGCGGTGGAGCCGGCGGGCTGGTGGCCGCGCCCGGCGAGCATGGTTGCCACCAGCGTGCCGTGTTCGGGTTTGGCGCCGATGCTCTTCTGGCCGTCCGGGCTGCCGGCACCGGAAATGTCGGTGCCGCCGGCGAGCACACCGACCAGGTCCGGGTGTTTGCCGTCCACACCGCTATCGATCACGGCGACCTTGACGTTGGCGCCCTTGGAGACCTCCCACGCCTTCGTGATGCCGGACTCGGCGAGCCAGTGTTGCTTGTCGCGCGAGGAATCAGCGCGGGCGCCCGGGGCTGTGGTCAGCGCCACGGTCAGGGATCCGCCCGCAAGGGCCAAGGCCATCAACGCGGAGGCGGTCCGGCGGAGCCGGGCGGTTGCTCTGGTCATTCGGGTCCTATCGGCGGTACGGCTGGTGGCGCCGCAGTCGCGGTGGCGCTGCGGCAAGAGTGGACCGTGGTTCGGCGGAAGCCCTCGCCGGGGCGCATCCCGGGGGACGCGCCATCCAGCCGTCGCCCAAGGTAGCTGAAGGCTCACTTGGCGATGCTGAGGGCAATTCCGTCCAGAATATCGTGTTCGCTGGCGACTGCCGTGCTGATCCGGCCGTCCGTGACCTCTGCCAGCCGGTCCAGGACGCGCCGCCAGACGAGCGCGCCGGCCCCGATCACGTCCACCCGGCCCGGGTGCATGTAGGGCAGTGCGGCTCGCTCCGCGCGGGACATCTCCAGCAGTTCCGTGCACGCCCGGCGGATGGCCTCCAGGCTCAGCTCCGTGCCGTGGATCGCCTCCGGGGAGTACCGCGGAAGGCGCAGCGCATGGGCGGTGATCGTGGTGACGGAGCCGGCGACGCCGACGACGGCGGTGGCGTGTTTGAGCGGAACGCTCAGTGCCGCCTCGTCGATCGCGGCGTCGACGTCGGCCTCCGCCGCGGCGATCTGCTCCGGCGTCGGCGGGTCGTGGCGCAGGTGACGTTCGGTCATCCGGACGCAGCCGACGTCGACCGAACGGGCGGCGAGCACGCCATCGGCGTTCCCCAGCACGAACTCCGTGCTGCCGCCGCCCAGGTCGACCACCAGCACCGGCTCCTGGCCGCGGGACGGCAGCACGCTGCTGGCGCCGGCGAAGGACAGGGCGGCTTCCTCGTCCCCGGTGATCACCTCGGGCTCCACGCCCAGCAGCTCCCGGATGCCGTCGACGAAGACCTGCCGGTTCTTCGCGTCGCGGGTGGCGGAGGTCGCCACGAAGCGGACCTTCTCGGCGCCGTGGCGGCGGATTAGCTCGGCGTAGTCCGCGGCGGCGGCAAAAGTGCGCTCCAGGGCTTCCGGGGCGAGCTCACCGGTGGCGTCCACGCCCTGGCCGAGCCGGACCACGCGCATTTCGCGCACGACGTCGCGCAGCCGCGGCGCGGCGTCCTGTCCCCCGCGGTCGCTGCCTGTTTCGGCACCTGTTTCAATATCGGCGATCAGGAGCCGGATGGAGTTGGTGCCGCAGTCGACGGCGGCCACGCGCGTCACTTGCCTGCCTCCGGGGACGCGGCGCTGTCGGTGGGCCCGGTGTTTTCGCCGGTCCCGGCGTCTTCCGGGGACCCGGCGTTTTCGCTGCGGGCCTTGCGGACCGGGGCCGGCCGTCCCACGATCTCCGGCAGCCCCTGGGGTCCGTGGCGGCTGAGGTCCCGGGACGGCGCCTCGCCGCCGGTGTCCCAGGCGCCGTCGCAATAGCAACGGTCGGCGGTCCACCATTCGTTGATGGCGGCGATCGCCGCGTCGCCGAGCGGGTTCACGCCCGGTCCGGCCGCGAGGGAGTGGCCCACGAGGACATGCAGGCACTTGACCCGCGTGGGCATCCCGCCGGCCGAGATGCCGTCGATCTCCGGCACGGCGCCGATGCCGGACCGGGTGCCGATCTCGGCCCGGGAGGACAGGTACGCCTCGTGGGCGCCGCGGTAGTCAGCGGCCAGCCCCGGATCGGTGCCGAGCCGCTCGTTCATCTCGTTCATCAGGCCGGCCGCCTCCAGCCGCGACACCGCGGAGGTGATCACCGGGTGTGTCAGGTAGAAGGTGGTGGGGAACGGCGTGCCGTTGCTGAGCCGCGGCGAGGTGGCGGCCACCAGGGGGTTGCCGCAGACGCAGCGGGCGGGGATTTCCACGACGTCACGGACCGGGCGCCCCAGCTGGCGGCTCAGGACGTCGAGGTCGTGCGGCGATGGCCGGCGGGATTCCTCCGGCGTGCTCGCCGTGTTCTCTGCCACTGGGGTCTTGGCCCCTGGGTTCTCGTCCACTGGTGCGGCACCTTCCTGCCCTGTTCGGGTTGTCCGTCGGACAATCCCGCGGCGGGCGCCGCGTCTAGTCTGTTGCCGACCGCCTGATGGATTCCCACAGGGCGTCCACCCACGGCAGCTGGGCCGGGTCTTGAGCTGATGCTGCACCGGCCGCGCCACCGGACTGCCCGGCGGGAAGATCGCTGCCGAATACCCAGTAGCCCGTCTCTCCGGGCATAACCATGTTAATGCGGTCTCGGGCCTGTTGCTGCACGTAGTTGGGATCCTGCCAGCGTGAGACCTGGCGTTTGAGGTCGTTCTGCTGCGACTGCTTGGCGGAGATGTCCGCCTCAAGCGCTGCGATTTCGGCGCGTTTGTCGACGAAGATCTTGACCGTGGGCGCCAGCATGATCGTGATGGCAATCATGACGACGCCGAGGGCCAGCAGCCGGCCCGAGAACGCCTTGGCGGGCACGGGATCGAGGGTTTCCTCCCGCTCGCCGGTGCCGGGCCTCGCCGTGGGCTTCCGGCTCGGGGCCGGCGCGGCGCCGGCACCCGCCGGCCCCTTCGCACCGCCCGGGGCACGAGTCTGCCCGTTCCCGGTAGCCGGATTTCCGGGGCTCCGCTGGCCGCTTGCGGGCTTCCCAGCGGGGGTTCCTGCGGGTTTCGTTGCGGGTGTCGCTGGGCGGTTTCCGGCTGCGGCGCCGGCTGGCCTTCCGGCCGGGGCCGCGCGGGACCCGAAATCAGCCTGGATGACGTCGCCGCCGTCGCCCGTGTCCGTGGACTTCCGGGCCGCAGGCGTAGCCCGGGGAACCTTGGGACGGCGGGTAGCCATGTCACTCCTGTAATGCCCGGTCCTTGCTGGGCTGGCTTGCTGCTCTCCTGCTGACATCCGTGGCCCGGACCGGCGGCGGCAGCTTCAAGGGCGTCAACTTCTAAGCTGGCCAAAACAGAACCGGTGGCCACGGTCATTCCACCATAGCCACCGGTTCCGGGTTTGCGCGGCTTCTAGCCCTTGAAACGCGGGAAGGCGCTGCGGCCGGCGTAGCGTGCGGCGTCGTCGAGTTCCTCTTCGATGCGCAGCAGCTGGTTGTACTTGGCAACACGCTCGGAGCGGGCCGGGGCGCCGGTCTTGATCTGGCCCGCGTTGGTGGCCACCGAGATGTCGGCGATGGTGGTGTCCTCGGTCTCGCCGGAGCGGTGCGAGGTGATGGTCGTGTAACCCGCGCGCTGGGCGAGGGAAACGGCGTCCAGCGTCTCGGTCAGGGAACCGATCTGGTTGACCTTGACCAGCAGCGAGTTCGCCGTCCGGGTATCCAGGCCCTGCTGCAGGCGGACCGGGTTGGTGACGAAGAGATCGTCGCCCACCAGCTGGACCTTGTCGCCGATGGCGTCGGTGAGGGCCTTCCAGCCGTCCCAGTCGTTCTCGTCCAGCGGGTCCTCAATGGAGACCAGCGGGTAGTCGGCAACCAGTTCGGCGTAGTAGGCGCTCATCTCGGCGGAGCTGAGGGCCTTGCCTTCGAACTGGTAGGCGCCGTCGGTGAAGAACTCGGAGGAGGCGACGTCCAGGGCCAGGGCGATGTCCTTGCCCGGGGTGAAGCCGGCGTTCTTGATGGCCTCCTGGATCAGGTCCAGGGCTGCACGGTTGGAGGGCAGGTTCGGGGCGAAGCCGCCCTCGTCGCCCAGGCCGGTGGACAGGCCCTTTTCCTGGAGCACGGCCTTGAGCGCGTGGTAGACCTCGACGCCCCAGCGCAGGCCTTCGGAGAAGGTGTCGGCGCCGAGCGGGACAACCATGAATTCCTGGATGTCGACGTCGGAGTCGGCGTGCGAGCCGCCGTTGAGGATGTTCATCAGCGGCACGGGCAGCACGTGGGCGTTCGGTCCGCCCAGGTACTTGTACAGCGGCAGGTCGGCGGAGGCAGCCGCGGCGTTGGCGACGGCCAGGGAGACACCCAGAATGGCGTTGGCGCCGAGCTTGCTCTTGTTGGGGGTCCCGTCCAGGTCGATCATGGACTGGTCGATGCTGCGCTGGTCCGTCGCGTCAAAGCCGATCAGGGCCGGGGCGATCTGGTCGATAACGGCGTCGACGGCCTTCTGGACGCCCTTGCCGAGGTAACGGCCCTTGTCGCCGTCACGGAGCTCAACGGCCTCGTGCTCGCCGGTGGAGGCTCCGGAGGGAACTGCTGCGCGGCCGATCTGGCCATCGGAAAGCAGAACTTCAACTTCTACGGTCGGGTTGCCACGGGAATCGAGGATCTCGCGGGCGTGGATGGCATCGATAAGCGCCATGGAAATGCTCCTTTGGGTGAAGCGATCTGCTGGGAATCTGACTGCTGGGATCTGGCTGTACATCAAGTAAAAACCGACATCCCCGTCGCTACTAGCCTAGTCGAGAGTGGCGCAGCTTACGGCACCTATCCATTCCCCGGACGTCTTGATATGGACGGGGCCGGGCCCTGGCAGTCCTGGAAGCGGCGGATGGCGGCGCGGAGTGCACGCTCGGCGTCGAGCCCGTCCGCCCGGGCGGCCGCCACGATGCCGAACAGCAGCTCGCCGAGTTCTTCCTCGGTGCCGGGCGCGAGGCCCCGGGCGCCCGGCACCGGCACTGCCGCCGGACCTGCCGCCGGAGCTGCCGGGAGGCCGGCCCGTTCGGCGCGGT